>JAJYNF010000104.1:2465-19889 GCA_021786455.1 Acidobacteriota bacterium | reverse complement strand
TCTCGGATCGTCCGCCATTGCCCAGGCAACGAAAGTGTCTTGCGCAGGCTTGCCGCCGCAAGATCGCTTTCGCGGACAACCCAGGTCAAGGACGCGATTTCCGTGGGTGACATTTTCTCGGCCAAATCGCGGATGGCATGGGGCTCAAGCGCCCATCCGTCCTGCGCGGGCTGATAAAGTCCGAGACTCAGATCCACGGATTGAGCGCGGCGAAAAATGTTGAGAAAAAATTCGCCCCGCCGCGCGTCCAACAACGCGATGGCCAGGTTTGTTCGCGGCTGAGCGGTCTCCACCATCGCCTCGAGCACGGATACTCCGCGCGCAGGCCGACCGAACGCTTTTGACCATCCTTGCACGGCTGCCAGGCCAACGCGAATCCCGGTGAATGAACCGGGTCCGTTGGCGGCGGCGAACAGATTTACATCGCCAAAGCCGATGCTCGCTTCAATTAGCGCATGTTCGACCATCTCAAACAAACTGACGGAATAGATGTTTGCCGGCCGCGTATTGCGAACGAGCGATACGGCCACCCCATCCCGACAAACCGCTACCCCGCCGTCCGGACCCGTGGTGTCAATGGCTAAAACGGTCATCCCATTCATTATATGAGCTGTAACCAAAATAGTGCAGCCGAACTGACAAGCTAACGGGTGCGCTTTATTGCAACGCTAGGTATTGTCGTGGCGTGGCGGGCTCGATGGTGCCGCTCCAGCAACCGCGCGCGCCGGCCCCAGGAGCGGAGGCCATCGTTCCAGCTCGATCCATATTTCGAGGTCGGGGACCGGCGGAGCGAGGATGCTCCGGTAGCCTATGTTAAAATAACAGAGATTTGCGCCTTTTCGCGGCGGCTCGCGGCGATTTCTGGGGACGAGACTCCGCACGAGCGAGGGGCAAAGCGCCTCGGAGGAAGGATGGAAGAACTTGTCTTGACCCGATCGGAGCTTGAGAGCTTGATAGGCGCGATTGCCCACCAGCTTGCGCGCCGGGAGTCAAATTCGGTCAAACCAGCGCAAGACGACCTCGTGATGGATGGCGCTCCACCAACTCTCGACCCCAGAACCAGTGATCTCGCGCCGGAGCTTCATGGTTTGGCGCGGCTCATGGATCACACGCTTTTGAAAGCGGATGCCACCCCGAAGCAAGTGGAGCGGCTGGCTGAGGAAGCTCTTCAGTTCTCATTTGCCGCCGCTTGCGTTAACCCTTTTTGGACCTCGCTCCTGGCCGCGCGGCTGCGTGGCTCAATCGTCCGCGTGGGCACGGTGGTCGGCTTCCCGCTGGGCGCGACCTTCACCGCCACGAAACGCGCCGAAGCGGAAACCGCCATCATTGCCGGGGCTCAGGAGATTGACATGGTGATGAATGTCGGCGCCATGCGCTCCGGGGAGCTCGCTCTCGTTCAGAACGACATGCGCGGCGTCATTGAGGTTTGCCACGCCCTGGGCGCCGGCGTCAAGGTGATCCTGGAAACTGCCTATCTGACGGACGAACAGAAAGTCACCGCGTGTCGCCTGGCGGAAGAATCGGGGGCGGATTATGTCAAAACGTCGAGCGGATTCGGGCCTGGCGGCGCCACGGTGGATGACGTGCGCCTGATGCGTAGCGCAGTCGGCCCGAAGGTCGGCGTTAAGGCCGCCGGAGGCATTCGAACACTGGACGACGCGCTCGCCTTGCTCCGGGCCGGGGCCAGCCGTTTGGGAACCAGCGCCTCGGTGGCTATCTTGTCTGAGGCCGCTCAATGCCTTACCCCAGCCGCATCCGCCGGCGACTGAAACTCGCGGCCCGGTCTGGCGAATTTACCATCGCGCGCCCTGGGATGGGAACTGAGGGGTATGGGGCGTGGCAAGGCACGCGCCCCGGATACCATGACGGAAACAACCGCTAAAGCGCCTCCGCGTCCGCTCGGCCCCACCGAGCTGCTCGGTTTGCTGATTGAGGTCAGCGAGCAGGTTACCTCCACGCTTGATCTCGACGAGCTGATGAAGCGCATTGCCGAGCTCGTCCGTCGAGTCATTGACTATCAGATCTTTGCCATTCTGCTGCTCAACGAAAAGACGCAGGAGCTCCGCGTTCGCTCAAGCGTTGGCCATCCCGAGGATGCGGTGAAGAATCTGCGCATCAAGGTCGGGGAAGGCATCGTCGGCCGCGCCGTGCTGGAAAAGCGCTCCATCCTGGTCAGTGATGTGCGCTTCGACCCTGCTTACATCGAGTCGGTCTCTACCATCAAGTCCGAACTCGCTGTGCCCCTCATCCTGAAGAATCGGGTGATTGGGGTGATGGACCTGGAGGCCGACTCGCCCGATTACTTCACCGACCAACACGTAAATCTCTTAGAGATGCTCGCGGGGCGCGTGGCCATGGCCATCGAGAACGCTCGCCTTTACAACCGGACATTGCGCCAGGCGCGCGCGCTCCAGTTACTCAATGAAATCAGCCGCGAACTGAGTTCCGTGCTGGTTCTGAACGAGTTGTTACGGCGCATTGGCGAGTTGACCAAACGTTTGGTGGATTATCACCGTTTCAGCATCATGCTGGCCGACCCGGCCTCCAAGACCTTCAATGCCGTTATGTCCATTCGTCAGGACGAGCGCCTGCCCGATCGAACGACCATCAAGTTTGGACAGGGCATCGTGGGCGCCGCCGCCGAGCGCCGCCAGACCCTTGTCGTTCCGGATGTTACCCAGGACAGCCGTTACATTATGACGAATCCCGAGACGCGCTCGGAGATGGCTGTGCCGCTGATTTACCGCGACCGGGTCATTGGGGTGATTGACCTCGAAAGCCCGCAGCTCAATTACTTTTCCGAAGAGCACATGCGTATCTACTCGACGCTGGCCCCGCAAATTGCCATCGCCATCGAGAATGCGCGCCTTTACGAGCGGGTGGTTCACAGTGAAGCGCGCCTGGAGCGCGACCTCGACCGCGCCCGCAATATCCAGATGCTGTTGATGCCCGGCGTCGCTCCGGAACTTCCCCGACTTGAGGTTGCCGTGCGGTTTGAGCCGGCCCGCGAGCTGGGTGGCGACCTCTATGATTTTCTCACTTACGGTCGCGACCGTTATGTTCTGGCCATCGGCGACGTGAGCGGCAAGGGCACACCGGCGGCTCTTTACGGCGCGCTCGCCAGCGGAATCCTGCGCAGCTACGCGGCGCAACAGCTCTCACCCCGGGACCTTCTGCGGGCCTTAAACGCCAAGTTGCTCGAGCGGAAAATCGAAGGACACTTCATTACGCTGGCCTACGCGGTGTGGGAACCGAAAACGCGACGTCTTCGACTGGCCAACTCCGGCATGCCGCTGCCCATTTTGGTGCGGCGCGGCCGCTGCTATCCCATCCGCGCTGAAGGCGTGCCACTCGGCTTGCTGGAGCAAGCTGATTATCAGGAGACGGTCACGGAGCTCCAACCGGGCGATCTGCTGGCGCTATTTTCCGATGGGCTGGTGGAAGCCATGGACCCCGCTTATGAGGAATTCGGAGTGCGTCGCCTGGAAAATGTCTTGCGGCAAAACGCTCGCCGCCCCGTCGAACAAATCGCCAGCGCCACTTTTGCCGAAATCGCCAAGTATGAGCGTGGCCGCCCCCGCCGCGATGACCAAACCCTTTTGGTAGTTCGCGTGCGGTAATCCCCGTCCGCGGCAAATGCTTTGTGGCTTGGGCGGAACAGCTTTCGGGACGAGCGCCCGGGTTCGCCGCTCCAGAGGAGCGGCCGTTCAAACCCGATGGATTATCCGACCCCAACTCATGGAATGCGCTACGAGCATTCCGTTCGGAAGGACGAAGAGAGGGTGCTTGGCCACTCCGAGTCGCCACGCCTTGATTTTTCGGGCTAAAGCGATGCACCTGGCAGAGGCGAACGCTGATGGCAGAGGAAACCGCTTATTTTCAAAGAAATAACTCGTAAAACGGGGCCACTGCTCAGCCGCCGATTTAGGCCCTTTGACCCTCAAAAATCCCCGTCCGTCGTTTTTTGCTTAACAGGTTGACGCCAGTTCGCTAGGTTCAATATTGGCAAGCCGGGGGCGGTGTGCTTTCGGCCAAAAGCCGTAAAGAGCTCCGACAAAGGGTTTGTTTTTGGCTTGAGTCAATCTTACGACAGAGGAGTAGTCCATGCCGAGAGTTAAAGGACAGCGGGCGTTGAAGTACTTTGATTTGGGTCTAACGAAATGCGCGGCTGCGCTTTTTGACGGCATTCAGTTTTTTAATAAGTACCGGCCGAGGGAAACGTTTACGCCGCGATGGTCGGAGAAACCCCTCCTGAAGTCCTGGCAAAAGACGAAACCGCAACTGGGGTTCCCACGCCAGACGGACTCTCTGTGTCCCGGATGCGTCCAGGAAGCCCGCCAGGCTATTATCAACGGCGAACGCGATTGGCATGACCTCCTCACCGAGAAGGTTGGCGAGATCAAAGCGCAAATCATCGAGCGCGACGGACAGATCTGGATGGTGAAGGACTGTCCGATTCACGGCCACTTTGAGGACATCATGGCGGTGGACGCTAACTTCCTAAAATGGATCGAAAAGAATTTTCCCGGGCGCGACATCAGAGCCCACAACGACGCGGACCTCCACAATCACGGCTCCAGTACCATCCGGCACGGGCGCGGGTCGGTGCTGACGGTGGACCTGACGAATCGCTGCAATATGATGTGCGATCCCTGCTTCATGGACGCGAATCAAGTGGGGTTTGTCCACGAGCTAACGTGGGACGATATCAAGGAAATCCTTGGCAACGCGATGAAGATTAAGCCTAAACGGCAGATGTCGGTGCAATTTTCGGGTGGCGAGCCGACGATGTCGCCGTATTTCATTGACGCCATCCGCTACGCGCGGAAGCTCGGATACAACAGTGTGCAGGCGGCCACCAACGGCATCGAGTTTGCCAAAAGCAAGGAATATTGCCGGCGAGCGTTCGAGGCCGGTTTGCGTTACGCCTATCTGCAGTTCGACGGCATCGGCAACGACGCCAACTCGCACCGCCAAGTGGGCAATCTGTTCGACGTGAAGCTGAAGGCCATTGACAACATGCACGAAGCAGGCATCGAGATCATCCTGGTGACGACCTTGGTGAACAACGTGAACAATGACCAAGTCGGACCGATTATTAACTTTGCCCGCGAGAATCCGAAGAAGATCGCGTTTATCGCCTTCCAGCCTGTTTCGTTTACCGGCCGCGATGAGGACGTCACGCCGGCGCGGCGGATGCGGCAACGCTACACGCTGTCGCATATGGCGCTCGACGTGAAAAAGCAGTTGGGCATCACGGAACCCACGCGCGATTGGTTTCCGCTCTCGCTGATGGGCGCGTTTGCGGACTTTGCCGACTTGGTTCACGGCCCGGAGGCCCAATGGGGGCAGGTGAGCTGCGGCTGCCATCCCAACTGCGGCGTCGGCACGGCGCTGATGATCAACAAGGAAACCAAGGAATGGGCGCCCGTTCCGCAGTTCCTCGACATTCCGGGCCTGGTGAGAGACATGCAGAAGATCACCGACGCGGGACGTGGCCGGAGCTTCTCGAACTTTATGATGGCGCTTTGCCTTCTCAAGAATTACAACCCGATGGGCGCGCCCAAGAGCCTGGCTCTGGTGGACTTGCTCAAGAAGTTTGACAAGTCCTTCGCGTTGACGGGCGAAAAACGCGCCGACAAGCTTTACGGCGCTTCAAGCCCGGAGCGAACGATCGAGGACACTCTCAGGCGCCGCTCGGATCCCTGGAACTTCCTGTTCATCGCCGGCATGTGGTTCCAGGACCTGTTCAACTACGATTTCCGACGGACGGAAATGTGCATCATTCCTTATGCCACGCAGCAGGGTGAAATTTCCTTCTGCGCCTACAACACGGGCATCGGCTGGCGTAATATTATCGAAAACATGTATAAGAATGCGACCGTCGCCGATTGGTACAGGAGCCATGGCAAGCACGAGATCTATGCCAAGGGCAAAGAGGTGGCGCTTCCCGACCGTCAGCATTCGCTGGTCGTGAATGCCGAAGATGCCAACCGTGTGCGTCAGCGGGAACACGACATCCCGATGACCGCGGCCGAAGAGGAGCGCGCGCGGCGCAAAGCGGCCTGGCAGGAGAAAGAGGCGCGGGCTTTCTACGAAGAGCTCGTGCTCAAGAAACCCAAGACCGACTTAGTCCAAATTGCGTCAGCGCCCCAGCCGGAAGAGACAGAGAAAGTTCCGGTTTGAGCAAGCTGCCCATCCGGTTTATTTGGGGCCGCATCTTCTGATGCGGCCCTTTGTTTTTGGGCGTTTAACGCTTTGAGCGGATAAAAGACGGACGGCTGTAAATCCCGGACGCCGCTTTGGCCCTGTCAAATCAGGCGTAATGCCGTATAATCATCAGAAGGGAGCGGGCGTCCCGGCCGGGGGTTCTAGACGAAGATTCGCGCAAAGCTCGCGCAGGGTTTCGAGGCTGTGGTCCGTCACGGAGGTAAACTTGAGGCCGGCGGTGTTGTCTTTGCCTTTCCAAGCCACTTGCCCGAGGGCTTCAAACTCCCTGCCGCGCCAGTCGATTTTGATCCCGCACGTTTCTCCCTGTTGCGGGATCTTGGGCCCTTGAAGCCGGCAGCCCCCTAAGCCGATGGAGATTACGATGACTTCCGCCCCGCGGCCTGCTGGAGGATGGGAGAGTTCGCCGTCGCCACCATACAAGTATCGTGGGACGTTCCTTCGTTGGGACATGCCCGCAGTATATAACTGAAGGCGCGCATGATGCAATGGAGATGTGGCTGGATTCACTCATCAGGTAATACCTCCGATGTACATTGCGCGGGCCCGCGGAATGGAAAATGCTTGCAGACGTTCTAGCCCGGCCGTTGAAGGACCTGCGGATCTCCGTCACTGACCGATGCAACTTCCGCTGCACGTATTGCATGCCGTTCAATGAGTACCCATGGATGGAGCGGAATGAGCTGCTCACTTATGAGGAGATTCTCCGCTTGGTGGGGATGTTTGTCCGCCTGGGCGTAGAAAAGATCCGCATTACGGGGGGCGAGCCGCTCGTCCGCAAACGGCTTGACGTTCTGGTAAGCGGCCTGGCGTCGCTCGAAGGAATCCGAGATCTTTCTCTTACCACCAATGGCGCGCTGCTGGCCAAGCAAGCGGAAGCCCTGCATGAGGCGGGATTGAAAAGAATTAACGTCAGCCTTGACACCCTCGATCCGGAGAAATTCAAGCGCATCAGCCAGCGCGGCGAGCTGGCAAGCGTTCTGGAGGGACTCCGCGCGGCGCAAAGTTGCGGCCTATATCCGATCAAAATCAATGCCGTGATCGAGCGGGGGGTGAATGACGATGAAATCGTGCCGCTGGCGGAATTCGCGAGGGCACGCGGTTTCGCCATCCGTTACATCGAGTATATGGATGCGGGCAACGCGAATCACTGGAGGCTGGAGAAGGTGGTGACCAAGCGGGAGATTCTCGCCGCATTGAGCGCCCGTTTTGGACTCCGCGAGGCGCGCCGTGCGGACTCGAGCACGCCGGCTGTAAGCTACGAATTCGCGGACGGCGGAGGCGAAGTGGGCGTCATTGCGTCGGTGACGGAGCCGTTTTGCCGCGACTGCGATCGGGCTCGGCTCACGTCAGACGGCAGGCTGGTCACCTGCCTTTTTTCGGCAAAAGGGCACGATCTGAAGTCACTCCTGCGGAGCGGCGCGCGCGACAGTGAGCTGAGCGAGTTAATCGCCCGCCTCTGGGGCCAAAGGTCAGACCGGTATTCAGAAGAAAGATTTGTCTCGCCTCAAAGAGGCGTGGGGTATGAGCCGAGCCGGGCCCCCAAGCTGGAAATGATTGTTCTAGGGGGCTAGCCGGCGTAAGACATTGGCCGGTGTCGGCGGCTCTGGGTCAAGTTAACGGAGAGCCGATGGGGCGGATATGAAGCTGTCGAGGTGTGACGGCGGCGGATCATCCGCGCTACAATAGAAGCATGGCGACGACGATTTCTGAAACCGCTCTCGAAAATTACGTTGAGCTTTCTGACCGCGAGCTCGACGACCGCATCACGCGAGCGAAAGCGGCCCTCGGAAACCGGCTCGTCATTCTGGGCCATCACTATCAGCGCGACGAGGTGGTGAAATTCGCCGACTATCGCGGCGACTCACTGAAGCTGTCGCAACTGGCGGCCAGTCGCAAGGAAGCGGAGTACATTGTTTTCTGCGGCGTCCACTTTATGGCCGAAGCGGCGGACATTCTCCGCAGCGAGCGCCAGACGGTAATTCTCCCGGATTTGAACGCAGGTTGTTCGATGGCCGACATGGCTGAGCTCGAGCAGGTGGAAGTCGCCTGGGAGGAGCTGCGCCGGGTGACGCCGGCGAAGATCGTCCCCATCACTTACATTAACTCCACAGCCGCGATCAAAGCCTTCGTCGGCCGGCACGGCGGGGCCGTTTGCACCTCCTCGAACGCGAGGAAAATTATGGAGTGGGCGCTGGCGCAAGGCGAAAAGGGATTGTTTTTGCCCGACGAGCACCTGGGGCGAAACACCGGCTACCGCATGGGCATTCCCCTCGAACAAATGGTAGTGTGGGACCCGCATCAGGACCTGGGAGGGCTGAACGCGGAGCCAATTCGTTCGGCCCGGATGATTCTGTGGAAGGGCCATTGCTCCATCCATCAGCGATTTCTGCCGCAGCATGTTGACAAGGTTCGCCGAGATGTTCCGGGTATTCGCGTGATTGCTCACCCGGAATGCCGGTGGGATGTGTGCCAGTTGGCCGATGAGGTTGGCTCAACCGAATTTATCATCAAGTGCGTTACTGAATCGCCGCCCGGGAGCCAATGGGCTGTCGCGACCGAGATTCACATGGTCAATCGTCTGGCGCAAGAGCACCCCGATCGAAGAGTCATCTCGCTCGACGATTGCGGCTGCTTGTGCAGCACGATGTACCGAATTTCTCCCCAGCATCTTTGTTGGACGCTCGAAAACCTTGTGGAAGGCCGCGTGGTGAACCGCATTCAAGTGGAGCGCGAAACGCGTGTTTGGGCTCGCGCCGCGCTCGACCGGATGCTTGCTATCCACTAGCAAGCCGCGATTTGCGCGCGGAAAGGCGCGACGTTCCGAGCCGGGGGGTTTCCTGTCAAAAATCAGGAGGGAAACCGATGAGCGAAAAGAAGCTGGGCGGGAAGGTTGCCGTGATTACCGGAGCCAGCCGGGGACTCGGCAAAGCCATGGCGCTTGCGCTAGGAGGCGCCGGAGCGGATGTGGCCCTGGTGGCGCGCGATATGCGCCAGCTTGAACAGGTGGCCAGCGAGATTGGCCAGGCTGGGGGCCGCGCCAAGGCCTTGCAGGCCGACATCACCCAGGAAGCTCAGGTACAAAGTTGCGAACAGGAGCTGATGAAGGCGTTCGGCAAGGTTCACATACTTATCAACAACGCCGGAGTGAACGTGCGCAAGCCCCTGGTGGATTTTACGCTGGAGGAATGGCGGCGAATTCAGGACACGAATTTGACCAGCGTCTTTCTGATGTGCCGGGCGCTCATTCCCCATATGAAAGGCCAGGGGTACGGCCGCATCATCAACATGACTTCGACCATGAGCTGGGTTTCGCTGCCGGGCCGCGCGCCTTATTCCGCTAGCAAGGCGGGGCTGCTCGGTTTGACGCGCGCTCTGGCGCTCGAGCTCGCTGGCGATGGCATCACCGTCAACGCCATCAGCCCAGGACCGTTCGCCACCGAAATGAACACGGAACTCATGCGGAATCCTGAAATCAACCAGCAGTTTCTTTCCAGAATTCCACTCGGCCGTTGGGGGCGCGTGGAGGAAGTCGGCCAATTGGCGCTCGATTTGTGCGGCGAGGAAGCAGGGTTCATCACGGGAACAGATATTCTGATTGACGGTGGGTGGACAGCGCAATAGTCTGAGGAGCCCTGAGCGAGGCTGGCCCCGGGACGAACGCCGCGGCGGCCGTTGCGACTCAACGCGATAGCGCGGGCCGGGCAAGAGGTTGACGATGGCGGAAAAGTTTTTCACTCGCCGGGAAGCAGAAGAACTTTTGCCAATTATTGAGGCGACTCTCATCAAGGCTCGAAACGAGAAAAAGAAGCTCGAGGCCTTGCGAGAAACCCTGGCGCTCGGCTCTGCCCGGATTATGGCCTTGGGGGGATCCATTCCGCCCTTTGCCGAGTTGGCCAAGAAAAAGCAGGCCGTCGAACGGATAACAGGGCACATTGCCGAGAAAATCGCCGAGATTGAGCAGACAGGTTGCCAGGTTAAAGATGTGGACGAAGGCCTGGTAGATTTCCCCAGCCTGATTGACGGACAAGAGGCCTTTCTGTGCTGGAAACTAGGCGAGAAGCGTATTAGTTGGTGGCATGGACTGGAAGAGGGCTTTGCCGGGCGGAAGCCCCTCGACGTGACCCCATCCGATGATTCGACGCACCACGTGCAGTGAGGCGACGGCCCCGGACAGAGGCCCTGAACGCTTTCCGGTTGGCTTCTGAGCAACCCCTCCGGCGTGAATCCCACGCGGAGGGTCTTGGTTTTCTCCGTTCCGCGTTGCGCCCCGCCCCACCCGGCGTTAAACTTTAGGGGAAAAATATTCTAGTCGGCTTGAGCCTCAGCAGGGAGATGAAACGTATGTCGGCTACGACGCGAAAAGAATGGGTTGCCCAACGCCAAGGGCCTGTTGTCACCCAAATGCGCTACGCCCGCCAGGGGATTGTGACAGAGGAAATGGAATACGTCGCCAAGCGGGAAAATCTTTCTCCTGCTCTGATTCGAGAAGAAGTGGCCCGCGGAAGGATGATTATTCCGGCCAACATCCGCCACCTGGAGCTCGAACCGATGGCCATTGGTGTCGCGGCGACATGCAAAATCAACGCCAACATTGGAAATTCCTCTACCGCCTCCAACATTGAGCACGAGTTGGAAAAGCTCCACGCGGCCGTCCACTTTGGAGCGGATACGGTGATGGACTTATCCACCGGCGGCGACATCCACGAGATCCGCGAGGCGATTCTCCGGCATAGTCCAGTTCCCATCGGTACCGTGCCGATCTATGAAGCGGTGACGCGCGTTTCTCGAGTGCGGGACCTGACGCCGGAGTTGATGCTCGAAGTCATCGAAGAACAAGCTGAGCAGGGCGTGGATTATATGACCATCCACGCCGGCGTGCTCCGGGAATTCATCCCTCTCACCCGCAACCGCGTCACCGGCATCGTCAGCCGGGGCGGCGCCCTCATGGCGGAATGGTGTATCGAGAACAACGAAGAGAATTTCCTCTACACGCGGTTTGACGAAATTTGCAAAATCTTTCAAAAATATGACGTGTCCTTTTCGCTGGGCGACGGCTTGCGCCCGGGATGCCTTGCTGACGCCAGCGATGAAGCCCAGTTCGCCGAGCTCAGGACGCTGGGCGAGTTGACGCGAAAGGCCTGGGAGTACCACGTCCAGGTGATGATTGAAGGGCCGGGACACATTCCCATGGATCAGATCAAGCTGCAAGTGGACATGGAAGCCCAACTGTGCCATGAGGCGCCGTTCTACACCCTGGGCCCTTTGGTCACCGATATCGCGCCCGGCTACGACCACATCACCTCCGCCATTGGCGCGGCGATGATCGGCTGGCACGGCGCGGCGATGCTGTGCTACGTCACGCCCAAGGAACACCTTGGCCTGCCGAACAAGGAGGACGTGCGGCAAGGGATTATCGCCTACAAGATTGCCGCTCACGCCGCCGACGTGGCTCGTCATCGCCCCGGCGCGCGCGACCGCGACGACGCCCTCTCCTACGCGCGGTTCCTGTTCGACTGGAACAAGCAGTTCGATCTCTCGCTCGATCCGGAAGCCGCCCGCTCCATGCACGACGAAACCCTCCCCGACGAGTCTTACAAAGACGCCGCATTCTGCTCGATGTGCGGGCCGAAATTCTGCTCGATGAACACCACCCAGGTCATGGAGAAACGATTGGGCTTGGACCCGAAGGAACGCGAGCAGAAATTCGTCGAATTGCTCGGCAAAATCCAAAGCTAGCTGGCGCTGGACACTCTCCCCCTGCGAAAGAATCATGCGCATTGAAAAGGGCCAGCTCGAAAGACTCGACAATTACCGCTGGCTCATCCCGCGCAGCGCTCACCCGGACATGCGCGCGGAGGCTTTGGTGTACGCGAGCGAGCGCCTGCTGGAGGATTTGTTGCGTGACCAATCCCTGGAGCAGGTGGTAAACGTGGCCATGCTGCCCGGTATTGTGGGCCGCTCGCTGGCCATGCCGGACGTGCATCAAGGCTACGGATTCCCCATCGGCGGCGTCGCGGCGACCTTGCCGGATGAAGGTGGCGTGATTTCGCCGGGCGGCGTGGGCTTCGATATCAACTGCGGCGTGCGCCTCCTGGCCAGCGAGGTGACGCTCGACGAAGTTCGCCCAGAGATTCGCGGATTAGTCAATCAGCTCTTTAGGGACATTCCTTCGGGCGCGGGCCGCTCAGGCCCGATTCACCTTTCGCATCAGGATTTGGAGCGGATCATGGTCGAGGGCGCGGCCTGGATGGTCAGGCGGGGGTACGGTGAGGCGGCCGACCTGGCGACATGCGAAGAAGAAGGCGCTATCGAAGGCGCCGATCCGGACTCGGTGGGCGAGCGGCCGCGCCAGCGCGGCTCGCCGCAGCTCGGGACGCTCGGCTCCGGCAATCATTTCCTCGAAGTCCAGTGGGTGGAAACCATCTTCGAACCCGACCTCGCCCAAGGGCTTGGGTTGTTCCTGAACCAAATCGTCATCCTGATTCATTCCGGCTCGCGCGGTTTCGGGCATCAAGTGTGCACCGACTATTTGAAAGATATGGATTCGGCCATGCGACGCTACGACATCCGCTTGCCTGACCGGCAACTTGCCTGCGTGCCGGCGCATTCGCGCGAAGGGCAAACGTATCTCGGAGCGATGCGCGCGGCGGCGAACTTTGCCTGGGCAAACCGCCAAGCCATCACCCATTTTGCTAGACAGGCGTTTAAGCGGATTTTCGGCGCGCAGCGGGAGCTACGGGTCGTCTATGACGTTTGCCATAATATTGCCAAACTTGAGCGGCATACCGTGGACGCGCGGGAGCGGAAAGTCCTGGTGCATCGCAAGGGGGCAACGCGGGCGTTCCCCCCCGGCCGTCCGGAGATTCCTAAAGTTTATCAGGCGGTTGGCCAGCCGGTGCTGATTCCGGGCTCGATGGGGACCGCTTCTTACGTGCTGGTTGGCGCGGAAGGGGCGCTGCGGGAGACCTTCGGCACCACTTGTCACGGTGCCGGGCGCGTCATGAGTCGCACAGCCGCCAAGAAATCCGCTTTCGCCCAAAACGCCCGCGAGCGGTTGGAAGAGCGCGGTGTTTTCGTGCGCGCTGAAACTCGCGACGGCGTTGCTGAAGAGATTCCCGAAGCCTATAAGGATGTGGACGCCGTCATTGAGGTTGTGCAGGGTGCCGGCTTGGCACGCCGCGTCGCGAGGCTCAAGCCGCTTGGGGTCATCAAAGGTTGACAAGCCACCCAGAACGCCACGCCGTTGCCGCAACTCGCCGGGGACATTGGAAACTCTCCTGAATAGGTCGCGTTGAGATGTATATGGGCCGGGACCAAGGGCGGGGAGTAAAACCGAAGAAATCAGTTATTATATAAGTAATGCTATTATGAATGACTTCTAATTAGTGCAATATATCACACTGTGGCAACACTCTGAGATGTAGATATCGTCGCGGAACGTCCTGCAGAGGAGGCGAAAGGCTTTTGCCATCCGGGTACCGGCGTGCGGGCCAGCGTAATTCGTGACATGGGGCTTCGGTGGATGCTTGGGAAAACGGCTCAGGGGTCCGGTTTGCTTGTGTTGAAGGCGCCTGATAAGATTGGAATCACCGTGCTGGATGAGACCCAGATCTCGGAGCTGCTTGAACCGTTTGGTGTGAGTATTGACGGCCGGCAAGCGGAGCAAGTCCGAGCCTTCCTTGAACTTCTTGTGCGTTGGAATAGAAAACTTAACCTCACCGCAATTACAAACCCCGCCGACTGCGTTGCGCGACACTTCGGTGAAAGCTTTTACTTTGGCTCGATATTAAGTTTGGAAGGGCGGCTTTTGGATATCGGCAGCGGAGCTGGATTCCCCGGTCTGGCATTGAAGATTTGGAGGCCAGCAATCAAAGTTTGCCTTCTCGAACCCAATACGAAGAAGCACGCCTTTTTGAAAGAAGCCGCGAGGGTCTGTGAGCTCCAAGAAGTAGAGGTGCGCAGGCAAAGGATCGAGGAATATATAGCGTCGGACGATTTTGTAGTTTCAGATATAGTAACGTCTCGTGCCGTAAATCCGGCAGAGGGCGTGCTTTCGAGAGCCCTGGCTTGTACCGCCAAAAGTGGTTTACTTTGCTTGTGGACAACGGGCCGGTTAGTGACTGGGATTGAGGAATCCGAAAGGCGGATCAAGTGGGTTCGTTCGTCAAGAATTCCCAATACCAAGGACCGAGTGATTCTTATTGGGCAAAGACGGAGCAGCGGCGACATTGATTCGATTGGGATTGAAGCCTGGGATCGGAAAGTAGGTTGAGACCCAAATGTGGTATGGTTATGAGGCGTGTTGAACCATATTGCCTGTAGGGACGTTCCACGTGAAACATAGCCTTCACAGGGCGATAAGCGAGTAGAACCCGGTAGATTCAATCCGGTTTACGTTTTTCGTATATGGGAAGAGTCATCGCCATTGCTAATCAGAAGGGCGGTGTAGGGAAAACTACCACCGCTATTAACCTTGGAGCCTCGCTCGCCGCTCAGGATATGTGGACCCTGATAGTGGATTGTGACCCCCAAGGAAATACCACCAGCGGTTTCGGAATCCCTAAAAATCCTTCCCGACGTTCCCTTTACCATTCCCTGTTGATGGATGTCCCATTGAATGATTTGATTGTCCCCGGGCCGCACGAGGCCCTTCATATTATCCCATCCGATAAGAACCTAACTGGGGCCAATGTAGAGTTAGTCTCCCACCCGCAGAGAGAATACGTTCTTCGTGAGAAAATCGAACCCATCCGGGACCGCTTTAACTACATTCTTCTCGACTGCCCCCCTGCCCTCGATCTGTTGGTACTCAATGCCTTGGTTGCGGCAGATTCCGTTTTGATTCCCATCCAATGCGAATACTTTGCTCTCGAGGGTGTATCGGAATTGTTGGACACGCTGATTAGGATTCGGCGTGCCCACAATTCCAAGTTAGCCGTTGAAGGAATCCTGTTGACCATGTTCGATGAGCGCACGAATCTCTCCCATCAGGTCCGGAAGGATTTGCAAGATTTTTTCGGTGACCAGGTGTTCAATACCATGATCCCCAGAAACGTTCGCCTCGCTGAGGCACCTAGCTATGGCAAGCCGGTTCTGCTTTATGATCCAGAATGCCGTGGCTCCAGGAGCTATGAGGATCTTGCCAAGGAGGTAATCCGCAATGAGCAGAAAGGCGCTGGGGCGAGGACTTAACGCCCTTCTTCGCGAACCTGAACCACCCCAAGGATCCTCGCGAGCGGACGAAATACCGACTGATCTGATTGACCCAAATCCTTTTCAACCCCGCCAAAGTTTCTCAGAGCAGGCTCTCAAAGAGCTGGCCGACTCCATCCGCGCAAGCGGCGTCGTCCAGCCGATTTTGGTGCGCCGCTCAGGAGACCGCTACCAAATCGTAGCCGGCGAGCGCCGGTGGCGGGGTGCCATGTTGGCCCAGCTCGAGCGGGTTCCGGCCATTGTTCGTGATTTCGATGACGCCCAAGCTCTGGAGATCGCGCTTACCGAAAACCTCATGCGCGAAGATTTGAATCCGGTCGAGGTTGCGCGTGGTTATGCTCAACTCCAGAGCAAGTTTGGATTAACTCACGAGCAGATTGCGCAACGGCTTGGCGTCAGCCGGCCAGCGGTCAGCAACGCTTTGCGGATTCTCGAAATGGATCCAGAGGTCCAGAGGCTGGTTGCTGAGGGAAAGCTCAGCGGCGGCCACGCCCGAGCCCTCGCCGGCATTGCCTCCCACGAGACTCAGCGGCGCCTTGCTAACCTTGCTGCACAGCGCGGTCTGATGAGCGTCCGACAAATGGAACTTCTCGCGGCATCAACATTCACAGCAACCAAGCGAACCGATACCCAGGAGCACCGTGTGGATCCAAACGTGCGGGCGGCTATCCTGGATATTGAGAGAACGCTCGGTACCCGTGTGAAGCTGTTCGGTAACGCGAACCGCGGTAGAATTGAAATCAGCTATTTTTCCGCTGATGATTTGAACAGAATATTCAGCATCATCGTTCGTAGCACCTAATTACTATGTACGTAGTACTATGCAACATAAACATTGTAACTGAGTCTGTCCATCCCACCTCTTGAGCGCCGCCCACTGTATGAATTGAATGTCCGAGGCGTGTGTCGGCTAAACGAAATTTGTTTTTCGAGCCTGCGGTCTCCTCGTGGTGGAGGCGGAAATTCAAGCCTTGTTCGTGCGCTGCCGCCTGGGATAATTCCTCCGCCGCAAGTGGCGGGACGGCGCAAACGACCGTCGAAGTTCCCACCCACTCCTGATTGGTGACGAAAGAGAGCGTTAGAATCCACTTGGTGACGGTGGGGTTTCAATCCCGCCGAAGCGCGCGCCCACCCCTCACCCCAACCCTCTCCCCGGCGCAAGCCGGGGAGAGGGTGTCCGAAGGACGGGTAAGGGGGGTTGCTTGCGGCGGGACTCAAGCCTGCCCTCCTGCGGTGGTTATAAACGCGGACTTGTGTCACCAAGCACTACACGCCCCTTAGAAGCTCGGATTGGCGAGGGTCCTTATCGGCGGATCATCCGGTGGAGGGCGTGGCAAGGAAGGGGTTCGAGAGTTTTTGGGAGGCCGCGTGATAGGCAGCGAGAATATCCTGGAGGCTGATGACGCCCTGCAGATGATTGAAGTCAGCGCGGTGAACCACAGGCAGCAAAGGCCAATCGCCGATTTCTTGGAGCGCGTGATCCAGCGGCTCGTCGGGATGGAGCCTCGGCATGGAGGTATTCGGCAAAGCGGCAGAAAGGCGCATATCGCCACGGCCTTCCTGGCTCAGCCGGCGGAGCGCGTCCTTGGAAATGCCACTCCAGTCGCCATCGCGGCGGCGGATCAGGAAGAACATCTGGTTAAGCGCTTCCACGCGCGGCATAACCTCGGCTACCGTTTCCTCTTCGGGCAGCACCAGTTCCGTGGGCGGACGCATCGCGTCTTCGACGTGCAAAACCGCCTGCTCTCGCCGCTGTTCCATCGAAGGCAGCTCGATTCCGTCTTGCTGAGCCAGCAGATCAAACAAAGGCATGGGTTGATACCGGTAGCCGATAAGATAGGCGATCGTATTTGAGATCATCACTGGAATGATAATGGAGTAGTTTCCACTTACTTCCATCACCATAAAAACGGAAGTCATCGGGACGCGAAGGAAACCGGCAAAGAGCGTCCCCATCCCAACGAGCGCAAAGCTGCCAAC
>JAJYNF010000104.1:0-2455 GCA_021786455.1 Acidobacteriota bacterium | reverse complement strand
GACGCCGAGGTGGGGGAAAAAGTGCCTCTCGATACCGCCGACCGCGCCTCCCACCATTGCTCCAACAAAAAGCGTGGGGGCAAACATGCCTCCGGGCGCGCCGCTGGTGAAGGAGAACGTGGTGGCCAGAATCTTGAAAATCGCCAGCAGCGCCAGGATCTTCCATGTGAATTGGTCGTGGAGCGCCTGATCAATAAAGTTGTAACCCGCGCCCATTACTTGAGGAAAGCCGATGCCGATGGCTCCCACGGCCAGACCGGCGGCGGCAGGCTGGAAATATTGCGTCCAGCGAGGCAAGGCTTTTAACCGTGGGCGGAGGTAGGCGATAAGTTTGGCAAATAGCAGCGAGCAAAGGCCGCCGACGACTCCGAGCAAGGCGTAGGCCAGTAATTCGATGGGGTGGCTCAAATGATAAGCGGGCACTCTGAACAGCGGTTGTTCTCCCAGGAACAATCGCAGAACCATGACGCTTGAGACCGCGGCCAGAACGATCGCGCCGAGCACCGCAGCGCTCCAGTTGCCGATGACTTCTTCGATAACGAAAAGGACGGAGGAGATCGGAGCGTTAAAAGCGGCCGCCAGGCCCGCGGCGGCGCCGACGGGAGCAATCAGGCGAACCTTTTCCCGTGACAGCCGCAGCCGACGTCCCAGCGCTGAGGCAATGCCAGCCCCCATCTGCAGGGACGGGTCTTCCGGCCCCAGTGACAATCCGCTCCCGATGGCCAGCGCGCAGCTCACAAACTTGCCGATCACCGTGCTAAAGGGGATAAAACCGTCGTAGATATAGACTGCCGCTTTCGTTTGGTTGACGCCACTGCCACGAACGCGCGGGAAAAGGTGGATTACCAAGAGGGCGACGACAACCCCGCCGATCGCGGGGATCAGCACTACCCTCGGAAATTTCGGCGCCAAAGAGGACCCCAGCAGGCGCAGGTGAATCCAATCAATCGCTACATGGAAACAGACGACTGCCAACCCACTGAAAAGGCCAATAATGATGGCCAGCAGCAGGAAGAGCCAATCCTCGCGCAGAACCAGCCGCGGGCGGCGAAAGCGGCGGAAAGAATCGAGAATCTTGGTAAGCGGGCTTCGAATCTCTGAACGTGGAGCGGCGGGTGAAAAGTCCGACGGAGAAGCCTCAGTCACGAAGCCCTCCCTGCAAATGAGAGATAAGAACGAGGGCCTGATCGAGAGGTGTTCCCGGGCCGCACTGCTGGGCCGCGGCATCTTCGGCCGACGAAACAGCGTCCATCATCGGAACCAGCAGATCAGGCTGCCGCAAGAGTTTCCACTCGACGGCGTCCGGCTGAAGCTTGAGAAGTTGAGCATCGGCGGCCTCAAGCGGAGCCTGGGAGCCTTGGGCGGAAAGTTTTTCGCCCCTGGATTGCGCGCACTCGCCGAGACGGGCCATGGCCCGGTGGTAGGCAAACAGCACCCGCAGAACTCGCGCCCATTCCGTCAGGCGAGGCACATAGGGGTCGGAGGATAGAATCGCGCGGCTGACGGCAAGCTCCTGGGTTTCCCGAGCATTGGCCGCGTGGTCCGCCGCGGCGGTTTCTAGGAAATGCTCCGCCTGCGGGTACTGCCCGAGGTGGAAGGCTGCGTCCCCGCCACCGGCCCACGCGGATTTCTGCCGCCGGTCAATCCGCAACGCCTGCTGAAATTCGGCTAAGGCGCGGCGATAGTCCTGAACCTCCAGAAACATTTCGCCCGCTGTCGCGTGAAGCGGGGAATTCTCCGGAAGCCCACCCCCCAGGGTAATCAACTCCGAGTCAGCGTGGGCCATCATGCCTTGACGCAATAGAAGCTGAATCAGCTCCAGGCGCACCTCGCGGCGATGCACAATGGCGTTGCGCAGCCATACCCCGTAAATGGAGTCATGATAGTAACCAATAGCCTGTTGTACGTTGCCTTGCATGAGCGAGAGCCGCGCAAGCTCCAGATTAACTTCACCATCGCCCGGCTCGCTGGCCCAAAGGGTGCGAAGATAAGCCTTCGCCTCCGTTAAGTGTCCTTCCTGTATCAAGGCTCGCGCCAGGTTAAGCAGGTCCTGAGGGTTGTCGTGCGAATAATTCAGGGCATTGTGAAAATCTTCGACCGCTTGGGCAGGTTGATGGTCGCGTAGCGCCGCCTCGCCTCGCCCGCGCCAACGCTGGGCCAGCGCCTTTTGCTGAGCGTGATACCCCTTCACCACGAAACCGGTGAGTGCAAAGAAGACTCCCAGCGCAAGCAAACTCAACAACAGCAGGCTTTCCGGCTCCAGCCCCCAGAATAGGAACCGATGGCGGGTGGAGCACATGGGGCATTCAGGCAGGCCAAACGGGATCCTTTGGCCGCATTGATCGCAAACGCGGTCACCCTTCATGGGTTTTATCGTGGCTTCGGGGGAGGATTGAATGCTGGGCATTGGAAAACTATCGTTAAACTGCTCGACGGACTTTTATTCTACCGCGAA
>JAJYNF010000154.1 GCA_021786455.1 Acidobacteriota bacterium | reverse complement strand
GCGGAGGATTTGGTCGTGGACGCGCGCCAAGGAGCGAGGCGATTCGTTGTCGCGCTAGGGAACTCGCAAACGGAAATTGGCCACGCCGAAGTCGGAGGTGCCAGCCTCGGTGATTTGCACGACGCCGGTATATTGGCCGGGAGGCAAGTTCCAGCCAATGGCGAAGGTGAGGCGTTTCGATTCAGGGTAGTGGGCTTGAAGCATTTGCACGCGACTCGTTACCAGTTGATGGCTCGAGTTCACCAAGGTGTGCGCCACCACGAGGTCGTCGCTGCGGCGCTTGCCGCGTCCGCGCCAATGAAGGTCGGAGCGATTTAGGATGAACTCCACGGGGGCGAGGAAGCGCTGGGCGTTTGGCCGGAATTTGAGGACTTTGGCGCGAACCGGAAACTCGTGAATCGGCAAAGCGTAGTAGCCCGCCCGCGTGTGCACGTGCACGCCTCGAATTAAACAGCGAATCGTAATCTTGCGGTAGCTCCCATCCAGGCGCGAGTTGGTCGGCTGGTAAGAGGCGTAATAGGTTCCGGCAATGTCGCCAATGGCGCGGTCGGTGAAGGTCGCCAAGTCATTGTCGCCGCTGAAGGGCAAGCCGCCGGTGTCCCAGGCGAGCTCGTTGAGCGCGTCCTGGGGGCCATACTGGCGTTCGATGCCAAACGTGACCGCATCGCGAGGGCCTTCGGGACCGAGAATGTTTGAGGGAACCTCGGTCGCGTTTCCCATGATCGGGCTGGCGCTCAGCCCGTGAGCGTCAATGGTATATATCGTGACGTTGCTCCGCAAAGCGGCATCCGTGACGGGCCGGAGGAATTCGTTAGGATCGCTCAGTTGCCATTCCATTTGCGTGTCGGTGCCGAAATAGGTCGCGTAGGCGTAAGAGGCGAGACGCCCCGGATTGGTCAAAAAACCATCGCCAAAGTAGATCAGACGTTTCTCACCCGGGAAAAGGCCCAGCATGTTCATGAGGGCGCGCAACTGCTCCGTGCGGCGGACCAATAGCGCGGTTTCCTCTTCGGTGAAGTGCCGGACTTCGATCTTCGCGCAGCTTTCCTGAACACTTAACTGAGGCAAGTCCGTGCACGAATGCAGCCGGAAAAGCAAGCCGTTAATGCGCTGGTCGTCGCTCGGGGCGGAGTTCTCGTGCTCCATGGCGTGAAGGCGGCTAAGCAATAATTTGCGGTCGGAGGTGAAGGGCTGCCACACCCGAACGCCCATGCCGATCGAAAATAAGGCCACTTGGTCGGTGGGCAATTGCCGAGTTTTCACCCAACGGATCGCGGCTCGGATCGAACTGATTAGGTCGGGATAGCTGGTGGAAGAATCATCCATGACAAAGGCGATGTAGCGGAAGCTTTGCGGTACGGGAGAAGATAACCCGAAGCCCGGCAGGTGGTTCGCGAGGGGAATCGCCGCGCTGGCGGAGGCGTGCGGAGCGACCGCCGGCTCAAAGCTCACGAGCGTTTGCCGCTTGCCGTCTTCTCGCACGATCACGTCGCTCGCCTTGAGGTGGGTGAATGGTTGGCCCTTGCGGTTGGTAGCAACAATGGTGAGATTGACCAGTTGCGTTTGGGTTCGCAACTCGAACGGCGCATGGGAGCGGTGCCGCGCGAAGATTCCAAGCGGCGCGGCGATCAGCGCTGCAATCGTCCCGGCAATCCGATGACGGGATTTCATGGATACCCCGCCTGCCCCGCGAGGTTTATTCTATAACGGCTTCAGACCTAAATCATATTTTTTCAGGCGGGCCGAGCGCCGCCGGCATCCGCCGGAATTGGACAAACAAGGCGCGGAGGCCGGAAATGGGGGTTTCAAGAGTCACGCGCACGATGTGCGGCGCCGCAACCGCCTTCACCCGCAGGCCCGGGCTGTAGGCTCCGACAAAACGGCTGCCGCTGGTGTAAAACGTCAAAGTGGTGGGATGGTTCTTCACCAGGCGAACCACCACCCGCAATTCTTCCAGGCGCGGGTCCCACTTTTCATCTTGAATTTCCACCCCGCCCATGGTGATGTGCCGGTCGGTTCCGATCATCTCCGGATGATGCAAGTCCGGGCGCAGCGAGAGGACCTCGCACTGGTGCGGCTTCAGGAGCACAGAGTACTGGCCGTGCACCTTGCCCAAAAATTTCTGGTTCCAGAAGTCAAACAGCAGGTATCCGCGCTCGGGATTGAGGCCGGCAGCGGCAAAATTGAGGATAATCTTGCGTGGCGGCGGCGGCGAGAGAAACGCCGGCGCAGGCAACAGCTCGAGGCCCGCAGGTCTTTCGCTTAAAGCTTCGAGGCGACGATTTTCCGCTTCCGCGCGATCAATCCGCGAGGACATTTCCAACTGAGCGCCCCAGGCTGACGATTTTCCGAGCAACGCGTCATCGCGCGAAAGAATGTCAAAAGCATCGCTTGCTGAACCTGCGGGCATCTCGTCAGGCCCCGTCCTCCAATTGAACAGACCGGCGACGTCCCATGACTCAAACGGTCGAACAATATGCAGCATCCAAATGGGCCGGTCATGAGCAATGGGAAACAGGTCCATGGGGGTGATGTTCGCCACAGGCATGACTTTGCGCAAAATTTCGCGACGGCTCGCGGGAAGGGTAGCCATGTCGTCGCCCAGCATGAGCAGTTGGCCGCTCAGTCCGAGAACCGAAGCCCAGGTGCGAGCCTCGTCGCGCCTGAGCGGCGGCCGCACCACTAGCACGTCGGGATCGGTGTACCAAGCAATGTTGTTGGTGTAATAGCCGCGACGCATGCCGGCGAGCGCCGCACGCACGCCGCGAAACGACGGCGCTTCGCCGTCGCCCACCACATCGCCTCCCAAACGAGCGGATTGCGCAATGCCCATCGCCTCGGTGGGAAAAGTCGGGCCACAAGCCGAAAGGAAAACTCCCGGCTTCGAATTCATTGCGGCGCGAATTCCCTCGAGAGCCTGGCGAAAGGCTTGGTTTGCAGTGAGCGTAGGGTTATTGGCTCGCGGCCGATTCTGAGCCCAGATATTTCTGGTGGCGTTTTCCCCGTCCAATTTGAAGTAATCGAAGCCCCAGTCGAGCGTGTGCCGGCGGTAAACATGGTAGAGGTATTGCTGAAGTTGAGGATTGGAAAAATCGGCCACATAGGTCCCAAACCATGAGCCGAGCTTCGCGCTGCCTTCGGAGTTGTGCAAGAACCACGTCGGATGACGCTCGTAAAAACTGCGGTCGGCATTGCCAAAAACCGCTAGCCAAAGCCCCGCCTTCAACCCTCGAGCGTGAATCTGGCTGGCCATCCACTTCATTCCATGAGGAAACTTGCGATTGGGAACGTTCCAGTTGCCGCCAATTATGCCGTTGGGGTTTCCGTTCCCAGCGTGTTGCCAGCCCGCGTCAATCAGGCAGACACTCAGGCCAAAGGGCTTGTAAAAGGCAGCCAGAGCGTCAGCGTTCGAAAGAATGTCCTGCTGGTTGACCCGGGCGAAGTAGTCGTACCAAGAGCACCAGCCGACCGGCGGATGGGGCCAGAGTTTTTTGTTGAGAGGTGAGTAGAACGGAAGCCGTCTTCGGAAAACTCTGCTCACAATCTGGAAGCGGCAACTGGGGGCTTCGCCGA
>JAJYNF010000308.1 GCA_021786455.1 Acidobacteriota bacterium | reverse complement strand
ACTCAAGCTTGCCCTCCTGCCGTGGTTATAAACGCGGAATTGTGTCACCAAGCACTAGAAGCGTTCTTGCCGCGCAGCGGCCAGAGGCGCAACGTTGGCTGCTTGGGCCGAATGTATCGGCCATCCGACAACCTGGAGACGAACGCGGGTCCGACCCGCGGCGAGGAACCCTAGCCGCTTCGCGGCAAGCCGGGAGACATCGACAATGCGATTGGGGATGCCTGGGCCGCGGTCGTTGACGGTCAACACCACGGAGCGGGAATTCTGGAGGTTCGTGATGCAAACCTTTGTGCCCATCGGCAGGGTGGGATGGGCGCAGGTGAGGGCATTCATATTAAACCGTTGCCCGCTGGAGGTGTAGTTGCCCGCGCATTCTTTCCCATACCAACTTGCCAGCCCCAATTGAGATTTGAACAACTCCGGCCTCTGAGCGGCAATGATTTTGTGCAGCGGCGGGCGAGCTTCCGAGCGACCCGAAAGCGCAACCATCGCCACCACCGCGCAACCCATAACCATATTTCGCATTGAACCTCCTTACGAATGGCCCTTGTCTTCGCTGAAAATGCTCTTCGGAGCGATTGAAATACTACGAGTCGCAGATTAGGCGGATGCCATTAGATTAGCGAACTTCTGGAGAAAGTGTCAAGTCAAGTTTTCCTTCAGGAGTCGCCGATATTATTTAGAGGAGGGTTTCCGAGGGATGTGTTTAAGGTTTGCGGTTCACGAAAAAAATCCTTTTGCCGAGAGCAGCATAGCTGGCCGGCCAGGCGACGGTCCTGTGCTCCAAGGTTAGTTGTCAAATGAGCAGGGAGTTTTGTGCTTTGGAGCTGGGTGATGATGCAACCGGTGTTCGCCTTGGCCTACGACGTTTGTCTGGCGATTTTCACCGCGTCCGACGCGGCATGGAGTTGCCCGACGCTGGACACCCCTTCATATGTTATGATGAGCCGCGCTGCGCACAGGAATTCTTGCAGCTACGAAGAGATGGTGCTGACGCGCTCGGTTCAGAGAACGACAGGGCAACAGGACCCCTGTTGGGGCCTCCGCTGATCTGAGCTCCGCGCCTCCCGATCCTGACCCCAAGCCGGCAGGGCACATACCACGTACAAGCTTGACACCAATTACAGGTAGATGGGCAGCATCGGAATGGACGAAACCGGAGACACCCGCTTTGTGGCTCGTTCTCAGTTCAGCGGCCGCCGCCAGCTTCGGGGGCATTTGTTGGCTGCTTTGGATCGGGCGCGTTACCGCTCGGCAGTCGGAGGCGTCCTCCGTGGCCCAGAATACCGTCGAGCGGGAGATGGGATGGTCAATTTTTTTGTGCTTGGGCCGGGCTTGCCTCGGGAACCAGGTACCCTAGGCGATTTCTATGCTAATGTGGCGGCCCGCGTAACTTTCTACAACCCAGTGCGGCTTCCGTCATTCCGAGCGAAGCGAGGAATCCGCTTTTGCTTGGCGAAGAAGCAGATTCCTCGCGCCGATCAAGGACACCGGCCCTCGGAATGACGCCGCATTGTAAACAAATACGCGGGACACCACACTAAATAATTGAAAGGAAAAGGATGCACCAGCGAACTCGGCATATCCTTCAGATTCGACCCAGGAGAGCCGCCTTGGGCCAGCGGACAATCATCCTCGGTGTGTTGAATGTAACGCCCGACTCTTTTTCCGACGGTGGGCTTTACGCCGACCCTCGCGCCGCGCTCGCCCATGGCATTGAGATGGTGAAATCCGGCGCTGATTGGATTGACGTGGGCGGGGAATCTACGCGCCCGGGAGCCAACCCAGTCCCGATGCATGAAGAGCTGGCGCGCGTGGTGCCGGTCATTCGATCCCTTCATCATCAATTTTCTACCCTGCCCATCTCGATTGACACGACGAAAGCCGCGGTTGCCGAAGAGGCTGTGCGGGCCGGAGCAAGCATCATCAACGACGTGAGCGGGTTGCGATTCGATCCGCGCCTGGCGGAAGTCGCCCGGCGTTACCGAACCGCTCTGATCTTGATGCATCTGCGGGGCCGTCCAGAAACCATGCAGAGGAAGCCCTTCGCGCGCGACGTGTGGCGCTCAATCCTTGCAGGACTACGGCGCTCGATACGGCGTGCCCTGCGCGCCGGGGTCCGGCACTCGCAGCTAATCATTGACCCTGGCCTCGGATTCGGCAAAACACGCCGCCAAAATTTTGAAATTCTTGCCCGTCTCGACCGCCTGCAAGGCTTTGGGCTGCCGATCTTGGTTGGGTCATCGCGTAAGTCGTTTGTGCAAGCCGTGGCTCGTGGCGAGGGGCTGGGTCCGCTCGCCTCTCATGGCAGCACGTCCGCACTGGCGAGACTCTGGCCCCTGGTTGCGAGTAAGGCGCGAAGAGGAAAACCAGTTTCCGCCGCCACGGTTCGAACTCTTCAAACGGGCGACGCGGCGGCCACGGTGGCTGCGATTCTGGGCGGCGCGCACATTGTCCGCGTCCATGACGTCGCGGCTCTCGTGCCAGCGGTTCGCATTGCCGACGCCATGCTCGAAGCCCTTACGTAAACCGCGGACCTGCGAGAACACAACCCCCATCGGTCGAGTGATATAATTCCGGCCGGAAAGCTTCAAGAGGCGGCGAAGCCCCAGCGGGTTTGCGCCGAGAGAAGGACCTGTGTCGGCTGAATGGCTGCCCATGCTTCCCCTTCCTTTGGTTCTTTTGCCGGAAGAACTGCTTCCACTCCATATTTTTGAAGGGCGGTACAAGCAGATGATTGGCGAATGTTTGGAGGCGAAGGCCCGCGAGGGTCCCGGACAGGAGTTTGGCTTGGTTCAGGCCAAAGCCGAGGCAATCGAATCCATCGGCTGCGCGGCCCGCATCGTTAATGTGACAAATCGCTATCCTGACGGACGTTTTGACATTGTGGTTATCGGACGCCGCCGTTTTGAGGTACTTTATGCGAACGAGGAAACCGCCTATCTTCGCTGCGGGGTTTTTTTCTTCGAGGACGAGCCGGGCGCTGAGGTGGCCGGTGAATCGGAGGCAGCTTGTGCCATTGAGCTCTTCCAACACTTGCTTCGCAGGCTGCGCCACGCAAAAGACATGCCCGTCCATCTTTCCCGTCCTTACCGTTATCTTTCGTTCCGTATTGCCGCCTCGCTGCCGCTTGACCTTGATTTCAAGCAACAGCTTCTTGCCATCCGAAGCGAATCGAAGCGCCTCACGCGAATGACCCGATTGATGGAATTCCTGCTGGAAAAAATGAACCAGGCTGACGAGGCGCGGAAAAAAGCGGACGGTAACGGTGACCTTCCCCGCAAGCTTAGTTGAAGGCCGAAGTGGCTGCCGCAGCGGCTTCACCGAGCGCGGACGGAACGCTTTTTACCGGCGAACTCTTTCCGCTCGGCGCGCATCTCTAAGTTCTGGGTGGGGTTGCCTAATTTAGCGGTCGCCTCATCTCGATTGAGTTGGTCGAGAGGGTCGCCTATAATCCTTCGAGGGGACGCAATTTCCATGTCCAAGCCACGGACGCTCGGCGAGTTAAAACGGGCCAACTACCAGGGGCGCAGCGTTAAAGATGAAATGCGCGAGAACCTCATTCGCAAACTCC
>JAJYNF010000094.1 GCA_021786455.1 Acidobacteriota bacterium | reverse complement strand
GGAACCTTGCCCTGTCGGCCTTGGGATCAGCCAGCTTATCGAGCAGGGATTCCGCCCGGATTAAGTTTCGCAGCAACGCGCTTCTGAGGTGCGGCGCGTAGAGGCCGCCGAACACCCCGTGCCAATAGGCGTCGTTGCACTGGCCGGCCAGGAGGCGCTCTTCAGCTTCATTCAGCAGCGCGCGCGCCCGAGGGTCTTCCGCCGTGGTTTGGCGCGCTTGCTCGATTCGCCCACTCAATTGCAGCATCAATTTGTGAATTTGATTCGCTTCCGAGTATCGTGCCAGGAAGTTACGCCAGATGCCACCCCGCAAGAAACGTCGAAAGCGTTCTCCGCCCGCCAAGCGCGCGCTCTCTTCCAGGCACGCTTTGAGCTCCCGCGCCGCCGACGGCGGAAGCGCCCATTCCATCATTTCCGCGTAGGAGGCCGTGGGGAGATAAATGCGTCCCAAGGGGTCATGAGTCTTGATGTACGAGCCGGCTGGAATGGTTTCCAGCCACTCGGCGGCGTTTTCGAGGGCGTTGAAAAATCTTTCCAGCCAGCCGTTCTTATAGCAATGATCGTAAGTTCCCGGCCAAACGCCGAATTTCTCGCAATCGTCGCCGAAGGCGAACAGCCGGCTCGGAAGGCTCAACCCCTGCCGCAGGATTCCAAGCGTCTCTTCCGGCTCTCGAAAAGGAATCGTGTAACGGAGAGATTTAAGGGCGGGAATTAAGCGAACCGTGCGGCCACATTCTTCGGTGATATAGTCGCCGTGCAATTCGGCGGGCTCGATTCCTGCCGCTAGCAAGTGCGTGTCATCGAGCGCCACATAGCCTACACCCGCCTCGGCCAAGGGCCGCGCCAGCGACGGCTCCCACACTCGCTCCGTAATCCATGCGCCCGTCGGCTCCTCTCCAAAATGGCGTCGCAGAAATTCCGCCAGCTTCCGAATTTGGGCAATCTTGTCGCGGTCAGGAATGGCCGTCAGGATGGGCTCATAATAGCCGCCGCCCAGCATCTCCACTTGCTGTCGGCTCACCAGCCGCCTGAGCTCATCAAAGAACTCCGGATGGCGCTGCTCAATCCATTCCAGCAGGCTGCCGGAGAAATGCAGGCTTAGGCGCGCTTGGGAGTGCCGATCCAGCATACGCACAAACGGTAAGTAAGATTTCTGATAGGCTTCTTCCACCACGTGGTCAAAATTCCCCACCGGCTGGTGGGCGTGCACGATCATGGCCAACAGGACTCGGTCCAAAGCGATCCCTCCAGGAATTAGCTTGACCTCACGCCGGCCCTGAACGCCGCCATCTCCGTTTCCCACAGAACCCAGGCCGGGCGCTACACCCTCCGTCGCCGCTTAGGATAGAATGAAAGGCCGTTCGCTGTCAGCATGAATCGCCAAAGGGAGTCGTGTTCAGTTTCCGGAAGCGGCCGGAACAGGCTCTACAGCCGATGCCTTACCGTTTGATGAAAAGCTTCAGGCGTCTGGCGGTTGCGCGACGCATAGTGGCAGCGAGGCCCGCTTAAATTCTCCCACTCAGGGAGCGCATGGGAAAACGTTTGGACTTGAAAGGCTTGTTGGCCGACGGTCGCGCGGACCTCCCTAAAATGCTGCGCCTCCTACGCCAAGCCGTAGGGATTGAATCGCCGAGCCATTCCCAACCAGATGTCAATCGCATGGCTCATTTTTTCGCGCGCGAGTTTCAGCTTCACGGCGCTCGTGTCCGCCTGCTTCCCCATCGCACGGCCGGCTCTGCCCTGCTCGCGGATTTTTTGGCCAAGCGGCGACAGCGCGGATCTTCAGAACTCAGGCCCGAAGAAATATCATCACGTCCGATTCTTGTGCTCGGCCATCTCGATACGGTTTGGGACGTCGGCACGCTTCAACACATGCCCTTCCGAATCGAGGCCGGCCGCGCTTACGGCCCGGGTATCTTGGACATGAAATCGGGAATTGTCTGCGGCCTATGGGCCATCCATATGATCAACGCCGCGAGGATTTGGCCCCGGGCACCGGTTCGTTTCTTCCTCAATTCGGATGAAGAAACTGGAAGCCATGCATTCCGCCGCGAAATTGAGCGAGAGGCTTGCCGCGCCCGCGCGGTGCTGGTTTTGGAACCAGCCGCTGCGCGAGGCGCTCTCAAAACCTCCCGCAAAGGCGTGGGAGAGTTTCAAATCACGGTTCACGGGCGGTCGTCACACGCCGGAATCAATCCCGAGGCCGGTGTCAATGCCATCACGGAACTTGCCCGGCAAATTCTCCGAATTGAAAAGTTCTCCCAGCCGCGCCGGGGCACGACGCTAAATCCCGGCGTCATCGAGGGCGGTACCCGTCCCAACGTCGTCCCTGAGTTTGCTCGCGTTCGAATAGATGTCCGTGTGCCGCACCTTGCTGCCGCCCAAGCTATTGAGCGCAAAATCCTCAGCCTCGAGGCTTTTCATCCTAAAGCACGGCTTGAAATCATCGGCTCGATTAACCGACCGCCTATGGAACGCAAGATGGCTGTCGCGCTCTGGCGCCAGGCCAGGCAACTTGGTCGCCAGCTCGGCATGGACCTCGATGAGGCTGCAACGGGCGGCGGCTCGGACGGCAATTTCACTGCTGCGCTGGGCATCCCCACGCTTGACGGCCTTGGCGGCGTCGGCGACGGCGCCCACGCGCGCGAGGAACACATCATCATCAACGAGCTACCGCGTCGCGCCGCGCTCCTCGCCGGACTCTTCCTCACGGTCTAGGAGACCATGCCAATAGACTTCAATAAATATCTCTCCCCCGTAATCACATCGGAGCTGCCCATGCGCAAACGGAAGGCGAATCCAACAAAAACGCCCCAACTCCAGAGAAGGCAAGCGCCTCCTCCATTGACACTCAACCGTCCTCGTGTTACAAGAGAAACATCCTTGCTGCAGACAGAATAACGGGCCTGTGGCGCAGTTGGGAGCGCGCATGACTGGCAGTCATGAGGTCGAGGGTTCGAACCCCTCCAGGTCCACCAACGTATTCATAATTAATGAGTTAGAAGTACAATTTCGATCTACAAGCAACGAACCTTCCTTGTAAATAAAGGACTTATCGCGAAAATTGCGCGCATGCTTGGAAAGCAGATGGCCGGATTTCGAGTTTCAGACGTGCATCCATAACTTTATGATAGCTTGGATGTTACGTACAGTGGCTTGACGCCAATTTCCAAAGTGTACGAGAGCTGTCATGTGGGGCTTACGGCCCGCGAAACCTCATGAAAATCGCTCCGAGCTAAGATAGCAGTGGTTGGGAGCGGCGAGATCGAAGGAACAGTGGAGAAGTCGATACCGTAAAACTGTCCGATCCAGAGCGTGCGTGTTGAGCGAATAATTGGGCGCCGTTCGCTCCCCTGATGAGAGCGGCGATAGCCTGTGACCCTGCTTAAAAGTCAACTGGCTCTGTTGACATCCTTACTCCAACCGGAGAAAACTCAAGTGCGCCAGGCCGTCAGCCGGCGGGTCCGTTGCTGGGAGGCAGTCAGCGCGATGGCGGAAGTTGGACTGTTGGTTTTTGCCCGGACTGCGTTGGACGTCGGTCGGGCGGTGCTTCCACCCTACCGAACTCGTTTCAGCAAGCACCAGT
>JAJYNF010000106.1 GCA_021786455.1 Acidobacteriota bacterium | reverse complement strand
CCGAACAACAGCAGTATGCCCTCGAGCATCGGCCGGACTACCGAGAGGCCGCGATCGGGCAGGCGCGAGCCGCCAACGGCGTGAGTATGGCGCGCCGAAGGTTTCTTCCGACGGTCGGCTTGTTTGGTTCCTGGGAGGAAGACAACCAGACGTTTGCGACGAGAGGCGGAAACAACTGGGTGGCAGGCGCGGCGCTGACATTCAACATTTTTAATGGGGGCGCCGACCGTGCTCGCCTTCAGGAAACTCAAGCCCGAGAGTCGCAGGCGCAGGCTCTCAAGCAGCAGATGGCGGCTCAGGTTCGCTTCGAGGTTGAGGAAGCGTATTTGGACATGACGGCCGCACGCCAGCGTGTGGTGGTTAGCCGGACGTCGGCGGCTGAGGCGGAGGAAAGCCTGCAGATTCTTCGCAACCGCTACGCAACTGGACTGGCGACGATGACCGACCTGTTGAGGGCAGAGAACGCAGAGACGACGGCTCGGCGCGACCACTTGAACGCCATTTATGACTACTGGCTCGCCGCCGCTTCGCTGGAGTTGGCCACCGGACGGCTGGCGCCCAGATCGAAGGTTGTCGCCCAGCAAACGATTCCGTGAAGGAGCAGCATGAAGACTTATCTGACTCTGATCTTAGCTGGAACGACGCTTGTGGCCGGTTGCCGTTCAAACGGGACACTAGTGAAGCCAAAGGCAACGGTGGTGAAGGGGGTGGCCGTCGAGACGGTGCACCGAGCACCGACAGCGGAATATTACGATGCCTCTGGAACGGTCACCTCCGCCACCACGAGCGTGCTGGGGGCGCAAATCAGCGGGACGGTTCGGGCTATTTACGCGCGGCCAGGAGATCAGGTGCGGCGCGGACAGGTCTTGGCCGTTTTGGACGACCGGAGCGTTGGCGCCCAGCTTGCGGCAGCCAGAGCCGGCATCGCGCAGACCTCCTATGGGTTGAAGGAAGTCGAGCAAGCTCTCAAAGCTGCCCAAGCGCGGCGGACGCTTGCCAGCCTCACCTATCGCCGCTATCAAACCCTGCTCGCCGAAGATTCTGTCAGCCGCGCGGAGTTTGACCAGGCGAACGCCAACTACAAGGCGGCGATCGCCCGCCAAGCCGGGCTCGAAGCCAAGGAGAAGCAGATTGAGGCCGAGCGCCGCCAAGCGGAATCGCAAACCGCAGTGGCGCGAACCGCTTTCAGTTATTCCCGCATCGTCTCACCCATCAATGGGGTAGTGACGGCCAAGGCGGTTGATGTCGGTACGCTGGTGATGCCGGGCATGCCGATTCTGACGGTTGAAGACCCCACGCATTATCGTTTGGACGCCAGCCTGCCCGAGAAATTTTTGAGCATAGCCCGTGTCGGAGCGTTTGTCGGCGTTCGCCTGCACCAGACCGATTTTCAAGGGCAAGTTGTGGAAGTGGTTCCCTCAGCTGATCCCGCCAGCCGCTCTTTTGCGATCAAAATTGCCTTGCCGGGAAACTGCGGATGTCGCTCGGGGGATTACGGCACGGCGGAATTTCCGGTGGGCGAAGAAAAACTTTTGACCGTGCCCAAATCCGCGCTGGTCGAGCGGGGCGAACTCGAAGGAGTGTTCGTAATTCACCCGAATGGCGTGGCCGAATACCGTTTGGTCAAAACCGGGCGGACGATGGGCAACCAAGTGGAAATTCTCTCCGGGCTCGCGGATGGCGAGCGCATTGCCACCTCCGGAACGGCGCGCTTGAGCGATGGCGCGCGGGTGGAGGCGCAATGAACCCAAGGAAACTGGGGGCTGCTGGCCGCATCGCCCGTTACTTTATCAACTCCAAGCTGACACCGCTCATCATGCTGTTTTCGGTGTTGCTCGGAATCTTCGCCATCCTGGAAACTCCCCGCGAGGAGGATCCGCAAATTGTCGTTCCCATGATGGACGTGTTTGTGGCGATGCCCGGAGCCAGCCCCAGGGAAGTGGAAGAGCGGGTGACCACCCCGATGGAAAAATTGATTTGGGGGATTCCGGGAGTGAAGTACGTTTATTCGGCCAGCCGTCCCGGTGAAGCCATGCTGACCGTGCGGTTTGAAGTCGGTCAGGACATGGACGCCTCGCTGGTCAAGTTGTACGACAAACTCTATTCTCACTTTGACCTGATTCCGCCCGGAGCTTCCAAGCCGCTCATCAAGCCGCGAACCATTTATGATGTTCCGATTCTGGCGCTGACCTTTTGGAGCAAGCGATACGGCGCTTACGAACTGCGCCGCGTCGCCGAGGAGGTCGAGCGGCAGGTGGATACGATTCACAACGTCTCCGTGACCCAGGTCTTAGGCGGGGACCAGCGGGAGATTCGCGTTTTGCTCCACCCCGCCCGCATGGCGGCTTACGGCGTGGCGCCGGCGGCCATCGTTCCGATTTTGGAGCAATCCAACCAGCAGCTCCAATCGGGAGAATTCGCCCGCGGCAACCGCGAGTTCAAAGTGGAAACAGGCGATTTTTTGCGCAGTGCTCGGGATGCCGGGCGCGTGGTCATTGGAGTTTCCGAGGGACGGCCGGTGTACCTCAGCGACGTTGCGACCATCACCGATGGCCCCGCCGAACCCTCGAATTACGTTCTTTTTGGCTTCGGGAAGGGAGCCCGTCATCCGCTCGACAGCCGCCTGGGAGGATTTCCGGCCGTCACGCTCGCGGTCTCCAAGCGCAAAGGCACCAACGCAGTGACCGTCGCCCACGACGTGCTCCAAATGGTGCAACGGCTCAAGGGCACGACGATCCCGGGTGGCGTGGAAATGACCGTGACGCGCAACTACGGCCACACCGCGGACGAAAAGGCCAACATGTTGCTGGAACATCTCCTGCTGGCCACGCTTTCCGTCACTCTTCTGATTTTGCTGGCCCTCGGGTGGAGACCGTCCCTCGTGGTTCTGGCGGCGGTTCCGGTTACGTTGGCGTTCGCGCTGTTTGTGTTTTACATCCACGGCTACACCCTCAATCGCGTCACCCTGTTCGCGTTGATCTTCTGTATCGGAATCCTGGTGGATGACGCCATCGTCGTGGTCGAAAACATTACGCGCCACTTTCACCTGCCGCAGAATCAGGGCCGGTCGCTCGCAGAAGTGGCGGTGGAGGCTGTGGATGAAGTGGGCAATCCAACCATCTTGGCAACCTTGACGGTCATCGCCGCCGTGCTCCCCATGGCGTTCGTGGGTGGCTTGATGGGTCCGTACATGCGCCCCATCCCCATTGGCGCTTCCATTGCCATGGTGTTTTCGCTGATGGTCGCGTTTGTGGTGTCGCCTTGGGCCGCGCTGCGCATCCTGGGCGGGGTCAAAAGCAAGGGCGAAGAAGAGACGGAGGGTAGAACGGGAGCCATGCAGCGCCTCTACCGTCGCGTTATGACCCCGCTGGTTGCCGACGCCCGCAAGCGGCGGTTGTTCTTCGGTGCCGTGGGGCTTCTGCTTTTAGCAGCGATGGCCCTGCCATTGGCCAAAATCGTGCTCGTTAAAATGCTTCCCTTCGACAACAAGAGTGAATTCCAGGTCATCGTGGATATGCCGGAAGGAACCCCGCTGGAGCAGACGGCGCGTGCGACGCAGGCTCTTGCCCGGCGCATCGCCGCCGATCGCGACGTGGC
>JAJYNF010000050.1 GCA_021786455.1 Acidobacteriota bacterium | reverse complement strand
TGCTCGCGCCCTCGCTCCAAGGGGCTCTCGACGACATAAGGGATTTCGCCGCTCGGCAACTGCACGCCGGCCACAAATCGCAGCAAGGGCGCGACGTGCTCCAAAAAACGAGCGTGACCGGTTGCTTGCCAAAGCCGCAAAAAAACCCAGACAGCAATCACGGAATTATTGGGAACCTTCCCCCGCGGTCGGTCGAAGTAATTGATGGCCTCGCCGCCCTGATGCTCTTGAAAACCGATTCGTCCGACGATGAAGTCATAAGCTCGCTCGGCGGCTTTGAGGAACCGAACCTCTCGCGTGCGGTGGTAAGCGGCCAGAAGAACGGTCGCTCCCCAAATGTTTTCGAGCGTGGCAATCAAGTCGCGCCGTTCCGGCAGCGGGTAACGCCAGGTGCCCTCGGCGGTTTGCAAGGACAGAACGGCCTCGGCGGTTTCAAGCGCAATTTCGCGGTAGCACGATTGGCCCGTCACATCGAACAACACCCAATGCGCCAGCGCCCAATTGCCCTGAGTCTGCATGAAGACATAGTCATCGTTCCAGGCAATGAAGCTCAAGGCACTTTTCAGAAACCGCCAGGCCCGCCATTGGAATCTCACTCCGGGATCGGGCCCGTGGAGCAACCCCGCCGCATAATGGCGCCGCAGCAGGTACGTTTGAAGCCGCTCGCTTCGCTCAAGGATTTGCTCGGGCGAAGGCCGGCTTGGCGGCGCTTTCTTCGCTGTCGAAACGAGCGAGGCCCGATTCAGTCGCTTACGCCCCCGTTCGCGCTCCATGACCTGTTGATAGACCTCGACGACTCTCCGCGAGCGCTCGCTCAATGAAAATTGCTCGGCCAGGACGCGCCCCTGGGTTCTTTGGCTCTCCCGGCAAATTTCGATCACCTTCTCGGCGATGGCCGTTCGAGCGCGCGGCACGAGATAACAGTGGTCCAGGCCGCGCAATAGCTCGCTGGCGTCCCCCACTTCGACACTGACAATCGGAAGACCCGTGGCCAAAGCTTCTTTGATCGAATTCGGCGAACCTTCGGATTCGGACGCCAAGACCAAAACATCCGCGGCGTTATAGTAAAGCGGCATCCGCTCGCGGGGCGCTCCAGCCACTTGCAGGATTTCAAGTTGAGGGATTTCCAATCGGGCCGTCGCGACCGCTTCCTGGACTAAATCCCAGCGTTTGGCCGGCCGATCCGTGGCGTAAGGGAAAAGCACATATTTCCTGGCAGAATCAATCCGGAGGCTTTGGCACGCTTCGGTGCGATCTATCGGTCGGAACAAATCCAAATCCACTGCGGTGGGAATTACATGAGCCGTCGGCAGGCGGAGCTTTTGCCGCATGGGCTCGCTCATGACGATGGCGGCGTCAATCAGACGAGCCAGGACAAAGCTCGAAAGCTGAAAGATTCTCCCAACGGCAGTCAATCGGCCATGGGTGTCAAACCGGCCCAGCACGTCGTCGCCCATGAATTTCACGACCACCGGCGCCCGGCACTGGCATCGCGCGACCCACCCGGAAAGCCCGAATTCAGCGTGGATGAGGTCGTAGTTGGCGGCCTTGACGCGACGCCGCACTTCCCCGATCCCTCGCACGTAGTTCAGTAGTGACTCGCGGCCGTTGAGAAACAGGACATCGTATTCCACGCCGAGCGGGCGCAGCGATTCCATTTGCGCTCGAATCGCCGACCCGTAACTTGGGTCTTCGCTTGTCGGCCAAAGATTTGTGACAACCAGGATGCGGTATTGGGGCATGAGTTGTTTTCAGCGTGGCTCGGGTGGCACGGGCAACACGTCGGGTCTCGGAGTCGAGCGGAGGAAATCTTCCCAATTCGCGCTGGTGATTTGGGCCAAACGGCTTCCTGCCCTTCGATAGAATTCGTCCTTGCGGAATGCCCCGACCAGGGAAGCCAAGCTCAGCGGCCGGGAGGGCGGTTGTAAGCCGCGAGATTGACCTTGGTCCAATCGCCTCGGATGATTTCAGCGCGGATGGTTCGCGCGTTCACGTCCCTCTTGGTTTGTTGGTATGCGAAGATCGCTTCCTTCAGGCACGTTTGGCAATCGGCGGCGTGTTTATCCTGACGAATGAAGCAGTCGAGCAGGCAAGTGTGGCCCAGACTGCGCGAGCACCAACAATAGCAAGGCTGCTGATAAAGCACAGGTCGGATGCGGGCCGCCAGGCGATAAGCGTTTTCCGCCCACGGGTTCCCCACAAATTCATGCCACGGTAACACTTGGGGCAACGGCCCGCGCGGCGGATGCGCGTGAAACGGCGGCACCGGAGCGGCAGGATGAACGGACGGAGACTTCGGCGCGCCGGGTGTTCTTCGCGCAAATCCGGACAGTCCCCATGTGGCCATCGTGACAACAAGAAACGCCTTCGCCGCGCGAGTTTTGCGCAACCCGTTCCGAAAACTTTCGCTCCCCATAAACGCTTTAGTTTCCCAGTTGAGTTTACCCGAGAGCGGCGGCGATAATGGACCAGCGCGGCTCCCGCAATCGCTGAAGCCCAGCTCGCCTCTGCGCAGTCCAGCGTCGGCAGCCCACTTACCGAGCGATTCCCTTCCCTTTGGCCATGCGCTTAAGCGTCATGTTGAAGTCGCCGAACGCGCTCGAAACTTTCAATTGCATCGTGTTGCCGGAGACGGTTCCGACGTGGTCAATCACATTGCCATTATATTGCGTTTTGAAGGAGATTTTGTCGCCGGAGACTTTGCCCTCGGTAATGGGCACGCTGCCGTTGGGCGTTCCCGCGGTTCCAGTGAGCATGGCGCCGTGAGCCTTAAGGTTATAGGTTATCGTCATGGTTCCGTAAGGGCCGCTGGCCGAACCCTGCCAGCGTCCATCCACTTTTGAGGCCGCATAGGCTCCGACCGCGGCCATCAGCACCACCAACGCTGAAGTTACGACCCGTCGAGTCATCGCCCGTCCTCCTGGTTGATTTGTCCTTGCTACGCTCCGGCTAGAGACTACATGGTCCTAAGCTTCGGGTCAACCGGCTCTCCGAAATCGGTGTTTGCGCGTTGGCTATTGGTCGGTATAGAATCCGCGTTCGGCGCGAACGCAACCGAGCGCCCGAACCGAGGAAAATCCGCGGGCCAGAGCGGCTTCGGCTCGCGCGGCGGTACAATCTGAGGACCTTAGAGGGCCACATGGACGAAACGAAAAATCAGCAAAGCAAGGGGAGGCTTTCTCGCCGCGATTTTCTGGGAGGAAGCGCGGCGGCGGCGCTGACGCTCGTGCCGCGATCGGGGCTGGGAGGAAACGGCGCGGTCCCGCCAAGCGATAGGATTCATCTGGCCTGCATCGGCGTGGGCGCGCAAGGCACGCGGGTGATGATGGATTTTCTAACATTTCCCGACGTGCAGGTGGTGGCCGTCTGCGACGTTAATCGGGAAAGCAGCGATTATTCGGAATGGAGCCCAGGCGAAATTGTGGGCAAGGAGCGGCGACTCGTGAACGATCCAAGCTGGGGCAATGATTGGAAAGGCCCGACCTGCGGGCGCGCGCCCGCGGCGCGCCTGGTGGATGCGTACTATTCCAGGGTCCGCAAATTATCGAGCTATCATGGCTGCGCATCCTACAACGATTTTCGCGACCTGTTTGAGAAAGAAAAAGACTTGGATGGCGTGGTGGTGTGCACGCCCGACCATTGGCACGCCTTTATTTCCATTTACGCGCTGCGGCACGGCAAAGCGGTTTTCTCCCAAAAGCCCATGTCGCACTCGGGCCACCAAGCCGCGCTCATGGCCGAGGCGGCGCGAGAGACGGGATTGCCGACGCAGGTGGCCGTCATGAACGAAGCCTCGGACGCGACCCGGCACCTGACGGAATGGGTAGCGGCAGGGGTCATCGGACAAGTGCGCGAGGTTCACAACTGGTCGCAGCGGCCTTACTGGCCGCAAGGGATCGCGCGGCCTGCCGAAACCGAGCCCGTTCCCGACGGACTCGATTGGGACTTGTGGCTGGGGCCGGCGCCGATGCGGCCGTTCAATCACGTTTATTTGCCGTTTGTGTGGCGCGCCTGGTTCGACTTCGGCGAAGGCTCGATCGGCGACATGGGAAACTACAGCTTCGACACGCTGTTTCGAGTGCTCAAGCTCACCGCGCCCACCCACGTGGAGGCCAGTTCCTCGCCGCGTTTTCCCGAAACCTATCCGGTGGCGGAGCTGGTTCACTGGGAATTTCCGGCGCGGGAGGATCGCGCCCCAGTCGTCGTGCATTGGTACGACGGGCACCTGCGACCCCAACGGCCGAAGGAGCTGTTGCCCAATGAATTGATGAGCGATCCGTCGGACGGCGAAGGAATGTTGCTGGTCGGCGATGAAGGGAAAATCCTGTGCGGGTTTGAGGGCGAGCATCCGCGACTGATCCCGTCAAGCCGCATGAAGACCTTCGTTCCGCCGCCGGACAATCTGCCGAAATCGCCGGGCGCTTACCGCGAATGGCTCGACGCCATCCGCGGCGGGCCGAAGCCCCGCGCGAATTACGAGTTTGAGCAGCCGGTCGTCGAGGCTCTATTGCTCGGCTGCATCGCGCAGCGCATAAGCACCAAGTTCGAGTGGGACGCCGTGAACAAACGAATCACGCGGCTCGACCAGAGCACCGCCGCCCAGCTCGAGACGGCTAACGCCTTGCTCAATCCCCCGGCCCGCGCGCCGTGGACGCTCGAATCGTGAGGCGAGGGAGCGGGGTTTGCGCATTTCGATGCGGCGGCAGGCAATTTGCCGAAAGCTAGCGGCGCAAGATAGAATCTGCAATCGGCATGGGCGCCGAGCGAATGCGTCTTTGAGGACTTTGCCGAGCACCACAGCAGATTCCTCTCCCGCCGAGGCGGGAGAGGAATGACGCGGCCGTGATTCCTCTCGAGAGACGTGTTCGAGGTGATCGCACAAAAAGGAGCGACGATGGCGGAATGGAGCGGGCCGTTAAAGATTCGACCGGCGCGGGTGGATGACGCGAAGGAAATCGCGCGGATTTACAACCAAGGCGTGCAGGACCGAGCCGCGACGTTCGAGAACGCCTACGTCACGCCGGAAGAGCGATACCTTTGGCTGGCGGCGCGGCCGGAGAAATATCCGGTGCTGGTGGCGGAAGTGAAACACACGCTGATGGGGTGGGCGTCGCTCACGCCGTACAGCCCTCGGCACTGCTACGACGGCATTGCTGAGCTTTCAATTTATATCGAGCGTAGTCTCCGCGGGCATGGCGTAGCCCAGGAATTGATGGAGGCCATGCAGGCGGCGGCGCGCGAGCGAGGATTTTACAAGCTCGTCGGCCGCATCCTGGCCGACAATGACCCGGCTCGCAAGCTGTGCCAGTTGATGGGCTGGCGAGAGGTCGGGGTCCACGAAAAGCACGGCAAACTCGGCAACGAATGGCATGATTTGACCTTAGTGGAGCTTCTCATCCCGGAAAACATGGCGTAGCGCGAATCGCCGTCTCTTGCGGGTGGCAGCCCCGTTCACGGTAACCCCTACCGAGCGCGTCACGCCCGTCGCTGAAGTCAAAGCGTTCTGCCAGTCCCCCTTCCGAGCGAGCGGCAAGCGACTGGGGGAAACCATCAAACGAACGGGCGAGTGGGCTGCGTGCGCAAGTGGAGCAATTGGGAAAGCTTCTGCTTGAGAACCTCGAAGGCTTCCCGGGGCGAATCCACAAAACGCACCAGTTGAAGCTCCTCCGTGGTGACCGTTCCCGCCTCGGCCAGCCAGGAGAAATTGATCGCCTTTTTCCAGAAATCCGAGCCGTACAGCAGAATGGCGGCTCGATGGCCCATTTTGTGCGTCTGAATGAGGGTTAGGAACTCCCACAACTCGTCCATCGTGCCAAACCCTCCCGGAAATACAACGATGGCCTTGCAGGGCTGTGCAAACCAGAGCTTGCGCATAAAAAAGTACTTGAACAAGAAGTTGAGTTGCGGGGTGATATAGGGGTTGGGCTCCTGCTCGACTGGCAGCTTAATGTTGAAACCAATCGAGAGCCCGCCGGCCTCGGAGGCCCCGCGGTTGGCAGCCTCCATGATTCCCGGCCCGCCACCCGAGCAGACGACCAGGAAATGCGAGCCGCTGCGCAGCGAAAGCGACCAGCGAGTGATCAGCCGCGCCAGCTCGCGCGCCTCTTCGTAATAGCGCGACATCTCAACCGCCATCCTCGCCCGGCGCAGTTGGGCCGCGGGCGCTCCTTCGGATTCCATTTGGTGCAACCGTTCGAGGGCGCGGCCATGCGGCAAGACGCGCGCCGAGCCGAAAAAGACAACCGTGTTCTTGACGCTGGCGCGCTTCAACTGCGCCATGGGGCGAAGATACTCAGCCCCAATGCGTAACGTGCGCGCGTCGGCGCCCTGCATGAACTTTTCATCCAGATAGGCGAGTTTTGGAATGCGACTCTTGGCGGGTTTCTCTTCAGCCATAACCTTCCCTGCGCTCATGCGGCGTGAGCCATTGAGAATATCAAACGGCGAGCCTGCTCCGGTGGCAAAAATGATGCCGCCCGCTCAAAGGCGGTTTTACGCGGACGAAGGTTCCACGCCGTTTCGCCGCTCCAGGAGCATGCGGATTCCGCGTTTGGTGAAAATGACAAGTACAGTGTCGTTTTCACGTAGCGCCCGCATCTTGCCGGCCTTGAAAATTGCCCCGACCGGTCGTGGCGGGTAAAATCTCCAGCGCGGCTCGACGCTCAGAGCGATGGCTTCCGATAGCCACCGAGAGCGCGCTCGACGGTATGGGCCGCCGCGAGAGCTACGTGCTCTTCCCAAGGGCGGGCGGCCAGTTGCACGCCGATCGGCATACCTTGGCTGGATGTTCCGGCGCGAACGACCGCCGCGGGCCATCCGGTCAGATTGTAGGTCATGGTGTAGCTGAACGAGGGCAGCCGGTCGTAAGTTGAGCCGTGGGTCATCTCGACCCGGCTCGACACGGGCGAAAGAAGAACATCGTGGCGCTCCATGAAGCCCAGCATGGCGCTTCGAAACGCGTCCCAGCGGACGACCCAAGCGCAATATTCCGCCGTCGAGCAGGCGTTCCGGCGTTGGATTTCGAGCGCGCTTTCCATCAGTGGATGGAATCGCGTCGTGCCGGCAAGTTTCAGCAAGGCTTCGAGGCCCGCGCCGCCGTCGGCGCAAAACAGAGCGCGAAAAATCTCAAAGGTTTGCTCAATTTCCGGCGGGCGAGCTTCCTCGACGTCCGCGCCCGCTTCGGCCAATGCCTGCGCCGCGCGCCGAACGGTTTCCGCGACCTTAGCCTCGGGAGGAGCAATTCCGTTGTCCGTAAAGAACGCGACGCGCAGCTTCTTGATATCCACAGCGCGCGATTCTCCGAGCGGCACAGGAACCACCGCAGCGTCACGCCAGTCCGATCCGGAAATCACCGAGAGGACCAGCTCCAAATCCTCGACCGAGCGCGCGAGCGGTCCAATTTGCCAGAGGGAATCAATCGGCCCGCCCGGACCGGGAAAATGACCCGTGCGCGGAACACGGCCGGAAGTCGGCTTGATGCTGGCGAGGCCGGCGCAATGCGCGGGAAATCGCACGCTGCCGCCGGCATCCGAGCCAAGGCCAAAAGCCGAACCACCCGCCGCGATGATGGCCGACTCGCCGCCGCTCGATCCGCCGGGCGAAAGCGAGAGGTCGTAGGGGTTGTTCGTCCGCCCGTAGATCAAGTTGTCGCTTTCCCACGCCCAACCGAGTTCCGGGCAGTTGGTTTTGCCGAGCAGAATCGCTCCCGCGTCGCGCAGCCGCCGAACGACCACGGCGTCTTCGGTAGGAACAAAATCTTTGCGGCCCAGCGTGCCGCCCGTCGAAATCAATCCATCGGCCTCGATGGCGTCCTTCAGGGTAAATGGGACGCCGTGAAGCGGGCCGCAGTCCCGGCCTCCCGCGAGGGCATCGTCCGCCCGGCGAGCTTCGGCTAGGGCGCGCTCGGCGGCCAACTGAACGACCGCGTTGAGCTTCGGATTGACTTGCGCGATGCGGGCAAGATGCGCCTCGATCAGTTCACGAGAGGAAATCTGCTTGGCGCGAATCGCGCGCGCCATCTTAGCGGCTGAAAGGTAAAGGATTTTTTCATCTCGAAGGTTTGTCACTTGGGCACGGTCTCGGATTGGGGTTCGAGCATTCGGGGTCGGAATGGCATTCCTGATCCGCCTTTGCTGCCATAGTGAGCCGGCTGGGACTCGAACCCAGAACCCCTGCCTTAAAAGGGCAGTGCTCCACCATTGAGCTACCGGCCCGGCTTCTTCTCAATAAGTTACACTATGCGGCGTTCTGGGTAAATGCGAAAAGGGGGTTCGTGATTTGAGATGATAACTCGGCGCATTCACGGACCCCGATTTGCGGTCCTCGACGTGGCCGATGTTTTTGCCCAAACGTAGCGACGGCATTTGAAATGTTTTTCGGCAAGTTGTTAGTGGCGGCCCGATTGGGCATATGGCGACGGCTGAATCAAATCGTTCAATGCCTTCTGAGCCTGGGCGTTCGAGGGATCGAGCTTGAGCGCGCTTTGAAGCTCGGAGGCGGCTCCGGCTTTTTGGCCTCGGCGGGCCAAAAGAAGGCCGAGCATCAGGCGAGGCTGCACGCTCCGCGGGTTGAGGGATTGGGCCTGGCGCAGAGCTTGCTCGGCGCGAGCGTAATTCCTCTGGTCCACATCGGCTACGGCCAGATCGCAATAGGCCTGAACCGTGGGGCGGAGGGCCACGGATCGTTGGAACTGCTGCCTGGCTTGTGTCATAGACCCTTGCTGCAAACTGACCTCCCCGAGGGCGTCCCAAGCTCTAGAATTGGTCGGGTCCTCACGAACAGCCGATTGAATTTCCGGTTCTGCTTTTTTGAGCAGTCCCATCTGCAAATACGCCCGTCCCAGCTCGAGGTGCGCTTGAGGGTAATCAGGCTGGGAGCGCAGAGCTCGCTGGAAGTAACTGGCGGCTCGCGCGTATTGCTTCTTCCGTTGCATCACCAAGCCCATATTGTTCAAGGCGTAGGCGTAGCGCGGCCGAAGTTTAAGGGTGATCTTCCATTCTCGCTCCGCCTCGGATACTTCTCCCTTCTGCCAATAAACCGTGCCCAGGTTGTTGTGAAACATGTAGGCTGCGGGCGCGGCTCGAAGCGTTTGGCGATAGAAAACCTGATCGTCTTTCCAAACCGGGTTGCGGCGAACGATTTCGGTGATGCTTGCGGCGATGAGCGCGGCCGCCGCCGTCGTTAAAACCGCTCGCATGGCTCGACCGCGCGTCCAGCTTGCTTCCCAAAGCCGGCGCGTGGCCCATCCCACAATCCAACAGAAGCCAACCGACGGCAGATACAAATACCGTTCGGAGAAAGCATTTTCCGGCATCCAGTGAACATTCAGGACCGGCAACAGGGTCGCAAAAAACCAAATGACACCGAAGGAATAGGGCCGCGCGATCTTATAAAGAACCACAAATAAAAAAGCCGAAAGTGTGAGGCCCGCTAGCCCCGCGAGCATCCAGGAAGACAGGGCGTAAACGCTGTTCGGGAACACGTAAAACGCCAGCAGATGAACGGGCCAGATTGTTTTCCAGAGGTATTGGCCCACCAGCGCCAAGGCCGCCAGCGCGATTTCTACCGTGCCAAAACTTTTTCGGATCTCAACGGGAGCGAAACTTTTAAGCGCCGCCACCCGCGCGACGATGTATCCGCCGGCCAGCAGCCAGAGCCACCCGTAACGCCAGGCTTTTTGGAATGGGGTGGTTCGGGCGCGGTCTTCGCGGTACAGGTGCTCATGTGCCGTCGCTACAAGAGGCAGCATCACCGCCTGTTCCTTCGAGAGCAGCGCGCCGACGTAAGCGATTCCCATACCGCACAAAATCCACCCGCGCCGTCGTGTGGCTTGCCCGGCCAGGAGATACAGAAGGAAGGTCAGCACAAAGAAAAATGCCACTTCCAGTTCCGTGATCGCCGCGATCCAATCCACAGCTTCCGAATGAATCGGATCAACCGCAAACACCGTCGCGGCCGCAAGCGCCACCAAGCGGTCGGAAAATAGTCGCAGCGTCAGAAAGTAAACCAGCAAAACCACTGCCGCATTCAGCACTACGCTCAGCAAATGGAAGGAAAAAGGGCTGGGGCCGAAGAACCGGTAGCACACCGCGTAGCCCAGCATCATCATGGGTCGGTAATAATTCGATACGGCGGCAAAGCCTGTTCGGTAAGACCAAACGCCCGTCGTAAAAATCTGACGAAGATGTTGGAAATTTCGAATGTAAGGGTTGTGGACAACTTGTTGCCAGTCGTCGAAAACAAAACCGTTGGAAAGAGAGTTCAAATAGGGGAGCACGGCCAACACCGCGAGTGAGGCCAGCGATGCAAGGAGGAATTTGCTGCTCACAACGCCCGGACTCGCGGGTGATGAGGCGTCAGCGACGTGATCCGACGGGCGGCTCTCGGGAACCATGGCTTTGAGATTGTATCAGGCTTGAAGAGAGCCTCGACTACTCGCTACGCGCGCGAAGGGCGTTGATCGCCCGCAGGGCGTCAGCGGCCACGGTGGAATTGCGGTCGTGACTGGCCTGCTGGAGGTAAGGCATACTCAAGGCGTTGCCAGAGTCCATCAACACCAGGCAGAGCCGGGCGCGAATCGCCGGATTGGGGCTGCTGAGGAACGGATAAAGCTTCGGCAAAAAAGATGGCTTCTGCGCCAGCTCAGCGAGGTAAGCCTGGGCCGTGTCACCCTGGAGGCGCGAGCCGAGAGCCTGAATCATTTGGCTCAAATACTCGTCATTCCCTAAATCAGCGAGCGCAAATTCCATCGCCAATCGAGCTCTCGCGTTCTTTTCCACCACCGCCGCTTTAAGAAGCTCCGGAAGGGCTTCTCGATCGCCCGACCGCCCCAGACCTTCCGCCGCATAGGCGCGCACGGACTTGTTGTGCGACCAGAGGTCCTTTTGAAAGATGGGATTCGATACCGGGTCGCCGATGTAAGCCAGTCCCTCCAAAGCCCTCAGTCGTGTGGTTTTATTGGGAGCGTCCGCGGCCATGAGCTGAAGCTGGGGCACTGCTGATTGAGTTTTCAGAAAACCCACCGCAAACGCGGCTTCCTGCTGGATCGTCGCGTGAGGCGATTTGAGCAAGTCCACCAGCTTGGGCCCGGCAGAAGGATCCTTAATTTTGACCAAAGCATTCAACGCCTCAAGCGATAAATTCTCATCTGGTGAGTGCGCGGCCACAATCAGGTTCGGCACGGCGGAACGCGCATCCAAAACGCCCAGGCCACGAGCGGCGGCCCGAGCAGCCTCCTCAAAATGAGTGTCCATCATGACCCGCTCGAATGCGGCGATGGCTTGCGGGTCCACCACGGTTCCCGGGTCCACCTGTGTTTCCGCAGGTGCAAAGCCGCGCTTGGCGCTCTGAAATCCCTTTTTAATCACCCCCACAAAGCCGGTGGTCGGCGGATGTCCAGTGTAATATCCCGTAATTCCTTCGACCGCCAGCGTGCGCACGGTCGGATCGGAGTCGGTGGTCGCTTGAATCAGCCCGTTGAGAGCCGCCGGTGTGGTGAAGGAAGCCAACGCCAGCACCACTTGCCGCCGAACCTTGGCGCTCGGGTCGTGCAGCGCGTTCACCAACGCGGGAACGTCAGAAACATTGCCGCTTTTTCCGATTTCCCCGGCCGCCTTGGCCCGTTCGCTGGCCTTTGGGCTTTTAAGCTCTAGCAAAAACTCGTTGTTTCTGCCTACGCGCGTCGCTGAGGATTCCTTCGCCCATACGACGCCAGACAACGCTCCGACGAACAGGATCAGCACTGCCCAGCGAGGCAACCGCATTCGGCTCAAGCTCGGCTTCTGATCGTTTCGAGAACCACCGGTAATTGGGGCAACTCCTGGCATCTTCACCGACTAACTATACATCAGAAAATATGTGCGCCGAAAGGTTTTGATTGCCTTTCGCGCGGCGAGGTTGTTCAAGAAAATTCCGAAAGGAAACTAAGCAGGGATGAACCATGCAGCAAACCTCTTGTTCCATCGAGAGGCTTGCAGGGGCAGGAAGGAGGAGAGGAGCGATGAGAGAAATCAACACACGGCTCGGGATAAAACTTGGGCTGGCGCTCGGCTTGGTGAGTTTGTGGCCGGCGCTGTTTTTGCGGGCAGCAACCGCGAGCTCACAAACTGATCCCTTCGTCTTGAGTTCTCAACAATCGTGGCTCGGGGTCACCCTTCAGGATGTGACCGCGGCGAAGGCCAGGGAGTTGAAGCTGCCGGGGGTTTACGGCGCCATCGTCACCTCAGTTGAGCCGAACAGCCCTGCGGAGAAGGCCGGGGTGAAGAAAAATGATGTCATTCTAAAGTTCGCGGGACGGCGGGTCTGGAGTGTGGCAGCTCTCGCTCGACGGGTTCATGAAACCCCGCCCGGGCGCGTCGTGAATTTGCTGATTAGTCGCTCAGGGAAGAAGATTACTTTGCAGGCGACCATCGAAAGTCATCCGGCCCCATTTTTTCCCGAAGGGGCGATTCCGGGTTACCCCAACTTCAGCATCAAAATGTTGCCGCCGATGGCTTCCTTGCCTCCGGGTAGCTTGCCGGAACGGCATTTTCGGGTCGAGCCGCTTCCGCCTTCCACCCCGAACAATAATCCCTGGCTGAGTCCCGGCCGCGTGCTGGGAATTATCGGCGAAACTCTTACTCCTCAACTGGCGCGATTCTTCGGCGTAGAGCAAGGCAAGGGAGTGCTGGTGGCTTCCGTCATTCCAAACAGCCCGGCAACGAAGGCTGGCCTCAAGGCCGGCGACGTGATCATCAAGGTCGGAGCTCTCGAGGTCACCTCGGTCAGCAGTCTGCGCTCGGCTCTGCAATCTCAGCAGAGTCAGAGCCATCAAGTCTTCTTAACCATCGTCCGGAATCGGCAGGAGAAGACGGTTTCTGCGGTGCTCAAGCCGCTCGGCTCAAAGGAACTTCGAAGCGCCGAGAACTGGGGCCTAACGCCGGCCGCGCACGCACGGCTTGCCAAAGAAATCGGAAAACTGACGGCCGAGGTCCAAGCCCTTGCGGCAAAATATCAACCCGGGTCGGCCAACTACCAAGCCCTCGTGAAGCAAGCCCGGCAAGCGGCTAAGGAATATGAGGCGAAGGCGGCTCAGTACAAAAAACAGTTCCAAGTGATGCGGCAGCAATTGCGCTGACAACTTAAGCCGATGAAGCAGGACCTCCAGCGCGAGCTCGAGCAGGAAAAACAACAGATCGAGAAGCAGAAGCACCGTCGTCGCCAGCTTGCCGAAAAAGCCAAGAAAGTTTGACGCCCACGCCAACCCAGCCGGCGGCCCTTCGCTTGCCCTTCAGACTTTGGGCGGCGTAAGCCGCCGCTTCCGCAAGGCGTCAAGCGCATCCGTTCGAGCCCCATGCCCCATGACCATTGCCTTGCCATTCGAGGTAAGCTTCTGGTAGCCGACTGGGAATCTTCTCGGGGCAGGAGGAGTGGGCATGCCCAAGGTGACGGCTCTTTTTTGGGATGTGGGTGGGGTGGTACTTTCAAATGGCTGGGATCGGGCGGCGCGACAGGCCGTGACCCGTCAATTCGGTCTCGATGAAGCGGAGTTCGAATCTCGACACGAGTTGGTTGTGAGCCGTTTTGAGACGGGACGGATGTCTCTCGATACCTATCTCGCCCGAACTGTTTTCTATGCGCCGCGCGCGTTCAGTCCCGAGCAGGTTCGGCAATTCATGTTCGCACAGTCGCAGCCGAAACCAGCCACATTGAAGTTTTTGGCAAAGCTGGCTGGGGCTGGACGTTACCTGCTGGCAACCCTTAACAACGAATCGAGGGAACTCAATCAATATCGGATTGAGACCTTTCATTTGCGGAAATACTTCACGGTCTTTTTCAGTTCTTGCTTTTTGGGAGTCCAAAAGCCCGACGAAGAGATTTTTCGCCTCGCGCTGGAGATGACTCAGCGCCGGCCGGACGAGGTTGCCTTCATTGACGACCGCAGCTTGAACGTGGAGTGCGCGCGACATTGCGGCCTCTGCGGAATCCAGTTTCAGAGCGTCGAGCAATTGGAGCAAGAATTGCGCCGCTTGGGCGTTGAAATCTGAGACGATGGAATCTGCTATTCGGCAGTTCTTTCAAAACGCCGACGGTATTTTTGGAGGATTGGCGGTAAAGTCAGACCCACCAACGCAATCTTCAAAAAGTCGCCGATCAGAAAGGGTTCGAGTCCCCACAGCCAGGCTTGGCGGGCGGGAATGTGAAACATGACCTCCAGCCACGCCGAGCCGGCAGTCAGGATCAACGCGTCACCCAGCACGAGCGTCGCCGCCATGCGCCAGATATTCCGGCTCGCGCCCCGCTCGACCAGCCAGCCGACCAGCCCGGCCGCCAGCGGATAACTCCATAGATATCCGCCCGTCGGACCAACCAGGTGAACAAACGAAAACGCGCCTCCCGCAAACACCGGCAACCCCGCCGCGCCCTCCATCAGATAGAGCGCTTGGCTCATGAATCCGCGCCTCGACCCAAGCACTGCACCTGCCAGCAGCACCCCGAATGTCTGGCCGGTAATCGGAACCGGCGTAAAGGGCAGCGGAATTGCAATCTGTGCCAACAATCCGGTGAACAGGCTGAACCCGACCACCCACGCCACGTCAACGCTGAGGCTTCGCGTATCCGTCATGTAATCCGCAAGAACGTTTCCAGTTTTCACCCTCAAGCTCCTTGGTTCGATCGGTTATTCCACTGCGGGATTATAAATCATCCGCCGCGCGTCGCGCGACGGGTTCGGTCAACTTTCGATTCTCGGCCAACTCGCGGATGAGCCGGGGGAGTTGTTGACTGAACGCCGACCGCGCCATCACCACGTCGCAACCCGCGGCGTGCGCCGCTCGCCCCAACTCGGCATCCACATGAGACAGGAACCCTGCCACTCGAACCTCCCGCGTGGCTGCTTCGCTCTTTACTGCCCTAATCGTCTCGATGGCCGCAGGTTGATTCAGGTCGAGCACGATCGCCGAGGGTTTTTGCTCAGCCAGCGCCTGCTGAAGCTGGCTCAAAGCCACCCATCGCAGTGGGATGCCCAAACGGCGGGCCGTTTCCCCAATCTTGGCTCGAAAGATGAGGTCCTCAACCGCCATCCACACGCTATCAGCCAAATTGGAGTCTCCTTTCTGCCTCAGCACCACTTGCCGGCATTCTAGCTTAGCCGTTCGACCGATGGTCGCGGATTCAAACACGGCCCCTTCGCTGATTCCACCGCTCATCTGTCTGGCGCTAGCGGGGTATCCCAACCGGCCATGCCGCGGGGGCTCTTTTGGCCGGCCAAGGCCGCCGCCCTACCGTCAGACCAATTTATAGCATCCAAATTGTTGTGCGTTGCAAAAATCTGATAGCATTAACGCTTCACGCAGGGAAATCGCAACAAGGTCTGAGCGGCGCGCCCTGGACGTGTTCGCTTAGGCTGTCCGAACGCTGCCGAATGCGAATCTCGAACTTGTAACCATCACTGTTGCATGATGAATCTACGACGCTTTCAATGAAAGGGGACTTTATGAAGAAGTGGGCGCCAATCACCGTTGTTCTAGCCGGATTTGCGGCTCTTTTCCTCATTCCGCGTTCCATCGTCGGCAAGCCCGCCGAAGGGCGCGCAAACTTAAAAACAAGTTTAGCGAGGGCCGAAGCTGCCGCCCCGGCCGCCGCACACGCGCCCGGAAGCGTCCTCCGCGCGACCCTCCCGAACGGCCTCCGCGTGGTCATTGTGCGGAACACGCTCGCGCCGGTAGTCACCACCATGGTGAACTATCTCGTGGGAGCCAATGAAGTTCCCCCAGGATTTCCGGGCCTGGCTCACGCTCAGGAACACATGATGTTCCGCGGCAATCCCGGCCTTTCAGCCAATCAGCTCGCGGAAATCTCCGCCGCCATGGGCGGCTCCTTCGACGCCGACACCCAGCAGACCATCACTCAATACTTCTTCACCGTTCCGGCCGAAGACCTCGATGTCGCTCTGCATATCGAAGCCATCCGCATGCGTGGCGTGGACGATAGCCAAAAATTGTGGGATCAGGAACGGGGCGCGATTGAGCAAGAGGTCGCCCAGGACCACTCGAATCCTTTTGAAATCTTCTATGAGAAAATGCTTGCCGCGCTTTATAAAGGAACGCCGCTCGCCAATTCCGGCCTCGGAACCCGGCCCACCTTCAACAAAACGACCGCCGCGATGCTCAAGAAATTCTATGACACCTGGTACGCTCCGAACGATGCCATTGTGGTCATCGTCGGCGACGTTCAGCCCGCCAAGACGCTGGCGGAGGTAAAACAGCTCTTCGGCGGTATTCCGCGCAAAAAATTGCCGCCTCGCCCCGCCATTCATCTACAGCCGGTCAAGCCCGAAACGCTCACCATCCCCTCGGATTATCCGTTTGGGCTTGCGGCGATCGCTTTCCGCACGCCGGGAACCAATAGCCCTGATTTTGCGGCCGCGGATGTTTTGTCGGATGTTCTTAGCAGCAAGCGCGGCTCGCTGTACGCCCTAGTGCCGCACGGCAAGGCGCTATTCGCCGAATTTGAGCTGGAAGCTTTGCCACAGTCCGGCTTCGGGCTGGCGATAGTCGGCTATCCGAAAGGAGCCAACCCCCAAGCTCTTCTGGCCAATGTCCGCCGGATTCTTTCCCAGGACCTGCAAAAGGGCGTTTCGCCGAGCCTCGTGGCGGCGGCCAAACTGGATGAGCTGACTCATGAGGAGTTGCAGAAGAATTCCGTGATGGGCTTGGCCAACGAATGGTCGGAAGCGGTCGCCGTGGAAGGCCGCCGTTCGCCCCAGGACGACATCCGCATGATCGAAGCGGTCACGCCGCGGCAGGTGGACCGCGTAGCCCGCAAATATCTGAAGTTCAGCCATGCCATCACCGCCATCCTGCCGCCTCAGCCTTCGGGCAAAGCGATTACTCACAGCTCATTCGGCGGAGCAGAATCGTTCACTCCCAAAAGCGTCAAGATGGTTCCCTTGCCCGCCTGGGCGGCCCAGGCCCTGGCTCGGCTGAATGTCCCGCGCTTGACCGTTCACCCCGTTGTCAGCACGCTGCCGAACGGCATCAAGCTCATTGTCCAGCCGGAATCCGTCAGCGACACGGTGAGTGTCTTTGGCCATATCAAGAATAATCCCGATCTCGAAGTCCCCAGGGGTCAGGAAGGCGATAGCGCCTTGCTGGACCGCCTTTTCCCCTTCGGCACCACCACATTAAGCCGCCTTCAATTCCAGAAGGCTCTCGACGCGATTGGCGCCGACGAGTCCGCCGGAACTAACTTCAGCCTCCAAGTTCTGTCCAGCCATTTTAGCCAAGGCGTCAAGTTGCTTGCCGAGAATGAATTGCACCCCGCGCTGCCGCCCGCCGCCTTCTCCATTATGCAGAAACAGGAGGCGGCCTACGTGGCCGGTCAACTCCAGAGCCCGTATTATTTGGCGAGCCGCGCGCGGAAGGCTGCCCTGCTTCCCAAAAACGATCCCACCCTACGCCACGCCACGCCAGCGACCGTCGCAGGATTAGACCTTCCAGATATTAAGAGCTACTATCACCTCGCCTTCCGGCCGGATTTGACCACGATGGTGGTCATTGGGAACGTCACCCCCGCCGAGGCGAAAAACGTCATCGAAGAATATTTTGGCGGCTGGAAAGCTTCCGGTCCTAAGCCCCGCACCGATTTGCCTCCCGTGCCCCGCAACAAACCCTCGGTCACGACCGTTCCCGACAAGAGCCGTGTCCAGGATTCCGCCATGCTCGCTGAAACGCTTCCCATCACTCGCTTCAGCCCGGATTACTACGCGCTCCAATTAGGCAACGAGGTGCTGGGCGGAGGCTTTTACGCCAGCCGGCTTGGGCAGGATTTGCGGGAAACCACCGGCCTCGTCTATTACGTCGGCTCCTCGCTTCAAGCGGGCAAAACCCGTTCCGTATATTCGGTCAGTTACGGCTGTGACCCGCCCAACGTCGCCAAAGCGCGCGCCATTATCACCCGGGACCTCGAAGCCATGCGGACGTCTCCCGTTCCCAACCGCCATCTTGAACAGGCCAAGGCGCTTCTGCTTCGCCAGATTCCTCTCTCGGAATCAGATGTCAGTAGCATCGCCCACGAATGGATCGCGCTCGCGGACATCGGGCTTCCGCTGGATGAACCGCGAATCGCCGCCGAACACTATCTCAACCTGACTCCCACGCAGGTGGAAAACGCCTTCAAACGCTGGATACGGCCGAATGACCTCGTGGAGGTTGTGCAAGGCCCGAACCCACAGTAAATTGCCCCGCTCGAATGTTGAGGGCTGGGGAGTCAGCGCACGCGCATGCGGCGCAACAGAGGAATCCTCAATCTCCGGGCTGCGCTGAAGCTGAGGTCTCGGATTGACAGCTTCACCGCGTGACCTCTAGAATCCGAAAGAGTTGCACTTATGCTGAAAGCGCCTTTCGGAAGCAGCATGGAATTGGGGCTAAGTCGGCCGACGGATGTGCTGTCGTTGATTGGTAACACGCCCCTGGTGCGGCTTTCCAAAATCGGAGCGAAGCTTCCCCACGTCGAATTGCTGGCCAAGGCCGAGTGGGCCAATCCGGGCGGCTCGGTAAAGGACCGCCCCGCGCTCAACATCATCCGTGAAGCCGAGCGCGCCGGCGAACTGACCAAGGATAAAATTCTGATAGATTCCACTTCCGGCAACACCGGCATCGCCTATGCCATGATTGGCGCGGCGCTCGGCTACCGCGTGCGGCTCTATATGCCCTCGAACGCTAGCATCGAGCGTAAGCGCATGCTTAAAGCTTACGGCGCGGAGGTCGAATACACCGACCCGATGGAAGGCTCCGACGGCGCCATTCGCCGAGTCCGCCAGGTAGCAGCGGCGCGTCCCGACCTTTACTTCTACGCCAATCAGTACGACAACCCGGCCAACTGGCAGGCGCATTATCAAACCACCGCGGTGGAGATTTTTGAGCAGACGGATGGACGCATCACGCATTTTGTCGCCGGCCTCGGCACCAGCGGCACCTTCATGGGCACGGCTCGCCGCCTGAAGGAACTGAAGCCTTCGGTCCGCTGCATCAGTTTCCAGCCCGATTCGCCCTTTCACGGCCTCGAAGGCTTGAAGCACATGCCCACCTCCATCCTCCCCGGCATTTACGATGAGAAGCTGGCGGATGAGAATCTCGAGATTTCAACCGAAGACGCCTACGCCATGACGCTGCGGCTGGCGAGCGAAGAAGGCGTGCTGGTCGGTGTCTCCTCCGGGGCGGCGATGGTCGCGGCGCTCCAGCTTGCCGAGCGCGTCTCGAAAGGCGTCATCGTTCTCGTTTTTCCCGATAGCGGCGACAAATATCTGAGCGAACGCTTTTGGGACGAAGGCAAATGATTGCGTCGCCGCGTCAATGATTCAATCAGCGGTCGCTTCGATTGTCTCCGATGGCTATTAAGCTTACCCCCGGACATCTCGACGCCATTCGCCGCCATGCCGCGCGCGAATATCCGAACGAATGCTGTGGGATATTGCTCGGCCGCGCCGACGGCGACTCCAAGGAAGTCTTGGAGGCCATCCCGCTCAAGAATCTTCGCGCCGACCGCGAAACGGCGCAGGACATCTTGCCGCTCGAGGATCCCGGCCACGAGTCCGAGCGCAATCGTTTTCTGATTGACCCGCGCGAGCAGTTGCGCGTCGAGAAGGACGCCCGAGCGCGCGGCCTGGAGGTGCTGGGCTATTTTCACTCCCATCCCGACCATCCGGCTCGGCCCTCAATTTATGACCGCGAACACGCCTGGCCGTGGTATTCTTATATTATCGTCTCGGTTGAGCGGGGCGAGCCGAAGGAACTGACTTCTTGGGTGCTGGCCGCCGACCGCTCGCGGTTCGACCCGGAGCCTGTGGAGATGATGAATCCTTCGGGCGCCAGCCGCATCTAAGCCAAGTAGGGCAGGAAATCGGCAGGGTAGCTGCTGATCTGAGGAGAGAGAATGCCGGTTAAGGTTGTGATTCCAACTCCGTTACGTCAGTACACGGGCAAGCGCGAGTTCGTCGAGATTCCGGCCCGCACGGTCGGCGAGGCGCTTTCCGGCCTGACCTCGCAGTACGGCGATCTCCGTAAGCACTTATTCAGCGACGACGGCAAGCTTCGCAGTTTCGTCAACGTGTACGTCAATGACGAAGACATTCGATTCCTTCAGAAGGAACAAACCCCCGTCGCCGAAAAAGACGTCATCAGCATTGTTCCTTCAATTGCCGGCGGCATGCCTCTTCGGTGCGTCTGTAGTTAGCCTGGGTTCGCCCCGCCCCTGCGGAGCGGAATACCGGGCTGGATTCCTCAGCTTTCGCAATCAACCCTAACGAATTGTTCAAAGCAGCCTTCCGCGGGGACCAAAAAAAGCCCGCCCGGCAGCGCGAATCTCAAAGACAGGGAAAAAGAATGGCGACTTTGACCGCAACATCGAATCAACTCAGCAAGGAAGAGATCCTGCGCTACAGCCGGCACCTCATCATGCCGGAAGTGGCCA
>JAJYNF010000071.1 GCA_021786455.1 Acidobacteriota bacterium | reverse complement strand
GTGTTCCACTACATGTGGCAATACAGCTACAACTTGCGCGGCCTCTACGAGACCCCGGAACTGACTGCTGCGCTGGACCCCGACAAGTCGCCCGGCAGGGTAGCGGCACAAGTGATTGAAGAAGCGTGAAAATCTGGTCGTACCATTCTGACCGAGGTCGAATCAAAGCAGGTCCTTGCCGCCTACTCCATCCCCACCGTCGAGACGAGGGTTGCTGCCACGGAAGAGGAGGCAGCGGCAGCCGCGGAAGCGATCGGGTTTCCCGTAGTCGCTAAACTGCATTCCAAAACCATTACCCACAAAACGGATGTCGGCGGGGTCCTCCTGAACCTGGGCGATAGCCGAGCCGTCCGGGACGCCTTCCAAAAGATCAAAACTTCAGTTCACGCCCGCGCCGGAGCCGAGCATTTTCAAGGCGTGACCGTCCAGCCGATGGCCCGATTCGAGGGGTACGAGCTGATCGTCGGCTCTAGCCTCGACCCGCAGTTCGGCCCGGTCGTGCTTTTCGGGGCCGGGGGACAGTTGGTGGAAATATTTCAGGACCGCGCTCTGGCACTTCCACCGCTCAACACCACGCTGGCCCGCCGGCTAATGGAACAGACCCAAATCTATCGAGCTTTGATGGGCGCGCGCGGCCGCAAGCCGGTGAATCTCGGCTTGCTGGAGCATTTTCTCGTCCGTTTCAGCGATTTGGTGGTGGAACAGGGAAATATCCGGGAGATAGACATCAATCCGCTGTTGGCCTCCCCCGAGGGATTGTGGGTGCTCGATGCGCGAATCATCCTCCACCCGACGGAAATCCGCGACGACCAGAGGCCACGGCTCGCTATTCGCCCCTATCCTGCACAGTATGTCGCGCCGTTCACCATGAAGAACGGCGAGCCCGTGCTGGTTCGGCCCATTCGCCCCGAGGATGAGCCGCTCATGGCGCAGTTCCACGCCACCCTTTCCGAGCGGAGCGTTTATCTGAGGTATTTCCACATGATCGGTCTTGGCGCGCGCGTTGCCCACGAGCGGCTTGTGCGCGTCTGCTTCAACGATTACGACCGTGAGCTCGCCTTGGTGGTGGAAAGACAAGAACCCGAGACTGGAGCTCGGGCTATTGTTGCGGTGGGCCGCCTAACGCGCCGGGAAGCGCAAGAGGCTGAGTTCGCGGTGCTGGTGGTTGACCGCCTGCAAGGGCAGGGGCTCGGACAGGAGTTGGTTCGGCGACTTGTGGAAATCGCGCGCAAAGAGAATCTCAAGCGAATTTACGCAGAAATGATGCTTGAACACGGAGCGATGCGCCGCATTACGGAAAAACAGGGTTTCGCGATTTCACCGGGCAATGAAGCTGGCCTTCTTCACGCGCATCTGGATCTCGCTTGAAGATTCCGGCCGACAAGGTTATTCCGGCCTCGCCACAAATTTGTAACCGAGCCCCCGCACAGTGAGGAAATGACTCGGGTTCTGGGGGTCCTCTTCCAGTTTTTGCCGCAGCATCCAGAGATGGGCATCCACCGTCCGCGTCAAAGTGGAAGCGTCATAACCCCAAACTTCCTGGAGGAGCTGCTCCCGTGAAAGCGTCGTTCCCTGGTGCCGAATGAAATAGGTCAAGAGTTCAAATTCGCGGGCGGACATTTCCACCGGTTTGCCGTCGCGCCGGACTTCCGTACGGCGGAAGTCCACCACGACCGAGCTGAACCGAAACGTGGGATCGAGCTTCACTTCGCGGGGCGTGGAGGCGCGTCGGAGCAACGCCTCAATGCGCGCGAGCAGCTCGGTGGGCTCGAAGGGTTTGGCTAAGTAGTCGTCAGCGCCTAGCTTGAGGCCGGAAACCTTGTCCGCCACCTGGCCGCGCGCGGTCAGCATGATGATGGGTGTGTGAACACCACGGAGTCGGATCGCTCGACAAACCTCAAAGCCGTCTTTGCGAGGCAACATGATGTCGAGGATGACGGCGTCGAACTCGCCGCTTAGAGCTCGCTCAAGGCCCTCCTCTCCGTCGGTTGCGCTTTCGACTTGGTAACCTTTGTCCGTCAACAAATCCGTCAAGGTCAAGACCAAGCCAGCCTCGTCTTCAATGAGCAACAAGCGAGCCGGATTAGAAGTTCTTCGCCTGATGGCTAGCCCTCTTCTACCTAAGGACGAAAAAACGATCGCTTCGGATACACCCAAAGCATTTTGCTCTGGCCAGCGCCGAGGGCAGCCGGTTGCCCGTCACAGCCTACATAACGCGCGCCACGATCAGCGTCATGTCATCAAACTGCGGCGTTTGGCCCACATGGTTCTTAATTTCCGATAAGATTACGCCACTCATGCCTTCGGCGGTCTGGCTCCGATATTGCAGCACGACCTCCAGTAAACGGTCTGCGCCGAATTGTTTCCCGCTGCTATCGAGCGCGTCGGGGACGCCATCGCTAAAGAGGGCAAGCCAGTCACCAGGGTTCAGGTGCAGCGTTGTGCTCAAGGGCGGAATCTCCGGGAAAAGACCGATGGGCGCCGTCATGGAAGGCATACAAACACAGTCCTTAACCGAGGCCGCGCCGCTTTTCACCAGAAATGCCGTTTCATGCCCCGCGCTCGAGTAGGTGAATTGTCGGGAAAGATCGTGGTAAACCGCATAGAAGAGCGTGGCAAACCGCTCTTGATTGGTCGCCTTAAAAAACAAGCGGTTGCATTCCACTACAACCTGCCCGCTGTCGTCTCCAAGGATGGGCGCATGAGTACGGATGCAGGCGTGGATGGAGGCCATGAGCAGCGCCGCGGCCATGCCCTTACCGGAAACGTCGGCCACCAGCAGGACGAGTTTCCCGGCCTGCGGGGCCAAGAAATCGTAATAATCCCCACCGATCCGCTGGGCCGGCAGGCAAAAGCCCGCGTAGTCCAGGGTCTTCATGGAAGGGAGCGTTTGAGGCAGGAGCCGCTGTTGGACCTCTGCGGCGCGGCGGATCTCTGCATCCAGTTCAGCGGTGTCGTGTCCCCATTCGCGGTGGTGGCGGAGGGCAGTACGGATTCGTGCCAACAGCTCGCCCGCGGAAAAAGGCTTGGGGATGTAATCATCGGCCCCAAGATCAAGGCCCAGCACGCGGTCGCGCTCTTGGCCGCGCGCGGTCAGCATGATGATGGGGGTCTGAATCCCCAGTTGCCGCAACCCCCTACAAACCTCGAATCCATCACGGCCGGGAAGCATGATGTCCAAAATAATGAGATCGAAGGCGCCTTGGCTCGCGAGTTCGAACCCGCGAATGCCGTCCGCAGCGCTTTTGACCTGATAGCCTTGGTTGGCCAGCAGGTCGGTGAGGGTCATCACCAAACCGGGTTCGTCCTCAATCAGCAGGACTTCAGGAGGTGGGGGCATAGTGAATATTTATGCGGTGTCCATTATCTTTTCTGGGGCAATGGGCAAATGCAGAATGAATTTTGCGCCCTGACCTTTGGCCGCCTCGACCGTTACCCGGCCTCCGTAGGTTTCCAGATTTCGTTTGAGGATGCTGAGTCCAAGGCCCGTTCCCGGAACCGACGACGCCAGCACTTGCTTCCCTCGGTAGAAGGGCTCAAAAATATGCGGCAGGTCCGCCGAGTCAATCCCGGCTCCATGGTCAGCGACCGAGATTTGAACTTCCGGTTTGTTGCCATTCACCACCTTGTGAGCTTCAATCCCGACCCATTTCCCATCTCCGGCATATTT
>JAJYNF010000329.1 GCA_021786455.1 Acidobacteriota bacterium | reverse complement strand
TTCTCTCGATGCCGACGAGCGTCTGCAGATCGAATCGCACGTGATTCATAGTTTTAAGTTCCTGAGTCAGATTCCGTGGACGAAAGAACTGCGCAACATCCCAACCATAGCGCGAGCCCACCATGAGAAGCTGGATGGTAGCGGCTATCCCTACCACATGAAGGCGGACGAGATTCCGTTCCAGACCAAGATGATGACCATTTCCGATATCTTTGACGCGCTGACCGCCCGCGACCGTCCCTATAAGCGTGCCGTGCCTGTCGAACGCGCTCTCGATATTATCGCTCAAGAAGTCAGGTCTCAGCTTCTCGATCCCAATCTCTTCCAATTATTCATCGAGGCTAAGGTTTTTGAGCTGACCACTAAAGATTAAGCTCAGACCGTCACATCATTTGAGCGACAGAAAGAGGCCGACAGAAGTCACCTTGTAGCTTCCAGGGTTGGCGGGTTCCCCAAGCCGTCGGGAAGCGATCCTTTCGAGCCCCGTTCAGATTCCCAGGACGTAGTGATTCACTCGCTGGCTAACGTCGCGCAGGTAGGCTTCGTTGCCTGCGGGCAGTTCGCAGGTGGCCGAGCCTCGATAACCGATGGCGGCCAGAGCCTGCCGCACCGCCGGCCAATCAATTGCTCCTTCTCCAATATTCACCCACTCGTAGCAATTCTTGCTCATCTTGAAATCTTTTACGTGCAGTCGGTTGATTCGAGGCCCCAACGTGCGAATCCAATCCTGCGGGTAGCCGTAGAGCACCACGTTGCCTACATCGAACCACGATTGCACCCAGGGGCTGTCGAATTCATCGAGGTAATGCGCCATTTCCAGCGGACTCAGCAGAAACTTGTTCCACACCTCCTCGATGGCGATCACCACCTCCAGCCGCTCAGCCAGCGGAATCAGTTTGCGAATCTGGCGCTGGGAGCGCCTCCATGCCTCTTCATAACTCACCTCCGGCGTGACCACCCCCGGCACCAGCAACACCGCCCCGCCGCCCCATTGCTTCGCGTTGTCGAGCGACGTCCGCATGCCCGCCAGGCTCTTCTCAACCACTGCCGGATCCCTTGAGGTTAGCGGATACTTCCAATGATCCATATTCATCACCGAATCAATCGGCAGCTTTGCCGCCTCCGAGGCCCGCAGGATGGCCTCCGCTTCCTTTCGGTCGCTCACCGTCTCTGCCTGCACCACTTCAAACCCCACCTCCCGAGCCAGCTTAAACCGCTCGAGATAGCTCAGATCTTTCGGCAGCATGTTGATCAAGATACCCTTCTTGATCGGCTGCAAATCCGCAGCCTCCGCGCCCACCGCTTCGGCGCCAACCCCCGTGGCCGCCAGCAAGGACCCGGCCGAGATTTTAATGAAATCACGACGCGATGTATTCTTCTTCATACGTCCAACCTTGGCCGGAAGCTGCGGCCCAACGCCGGTGGGGGCTGGTGTCCGATTCCCTCCGCGGCTATGCAAACTGGTTGATGTTAATCGGCAACTCCCACGTCAGCCCGCTCGCCCACAGTCCGTCCCATGTGACATCGTCCATGTTATACGCCGCCTGCCGAGCCATCATGCTGCTAATGGCCGACTCTACCCCCTCGGCCGCCTGATTGTGAAAGTGGCCGCTCAGAATGCTGTCCACAAATGACTTCTTCTTCATCGGGTCGGCTTCTGCCAGATTGTCATGGAATACCCCCGAAGCCGAGAACTTCTCTTGCCCTGCTGCCGAGGATGATCCGCTCCCTTGCCATTGCCACGGCTCTTCCCCATAAATCGCCACCGGCCCCGAATAGTGCGTCTCCGAGACCCCCTTGCTCCCAAAAAACCGCCACGCCACGTCCCACCACCCCTTATCAAATTGCGTGGAGGCAAACGAGACGCTCACGTTGCGGGGATAGTAAAAGACCACATTGTAATTGGTTGAAGCGTCTCCGTGGTCCGGCCGAAATGGCTTACTGGCGGCCGCCGCCGCCCGAATCGGGTGCGCCTGCAAGATCCAGTTGAATTGGTCAATCACGTGGATGTTCTGCTCCACAATAATGTCGCCGGAAGGAATCCGATAATGCACCCAGTTGCGGATAATCTGCTCGTCCACCGAGGCCCCGGGCCACTGCGGCCGCTTCAAGTAGGTCGAAAAATAATACCCCTCCCCGCAGGCCATTTCTCCGAGCGCCCCCGCGTGGATTCGTTTCACCTGCTCCACATACGGCGGAGCGTTGCGCAGTTGAAAACCGACCTCCAAACTCAGCCGTCCCTCCGCCCGCCGCCCGCAGTCGAGCACGCGATTCGCCCCCACCACATCCACGGCCACGGGCTTCTCGCAATAGACGTGCTTGCCCGCTCTCACCACGGCGTCCAAATGCTGCGGATGAAAATACGGCGGCGTGGTAATCACCACCACGTCCACTTCCTTGGAGTCCGCAATCTGCTGGAAAGCGTGCGGTCCTAAATACATCTGCGACCGGTCAAGGGTTGAAACCCCTTTCTTTTCCATCAACCCGTCAAAATAACTCTTCGCCTGCTCCAGTTGGTTCTCAAACAGATCGGCCAGCGCCGTCACCCGGCAGTGGCCCGTCCCTACCAGATAGGTCGTGTCCGCGTGACCCCGCCCCCCACAGCCCAGCAGCCCCACGCGCAAATCCGAATTGGCCGCGGTGCCCCGCACCTGCTGCGGCTTCAGGATCGTCAGCCCCGCCGCTGCTGCTGTCGTCTGGCCCAAAAACTCCCGACGGGTAACTCTCTTTTCTTGCTTCCCCTGGATTGCATCGCTCATAATAGCTTCTCCTTCTCCAGCAGACGATGGAGGTAATCGCGTTCGCGCTTTATATCCTCCAATTGCTTTGGCCCTGTAATCTCCCGCTCGATGGTCACAGGCCCGCGATAGTTCAGTTCCTTCAGCCGCGCAAAGATTTTGGGAAAGTTCACTAAACCGTGCGGTATCGCGACCTCCTTGCCCAAATCCCGCGGATTGGTCGGGTAAAATCCATCCTTGGCGTGCATGTTCTTCACCCACGGCCCAATCACGTCCAGCGCGTCCAGCGGATTCGCTTTGCCGTACAAGACCAAATTCGCCGTGTCCAAATTTGCCCCTTGGTTATCCAAGCCCACGTCTTCGATCGTTCGCAGTAACGTCACCGGCGTTTCCGTGCCGGTCTCGTAAAGAAAATCCTGGCCGTTGCTTCGGCAATAACTCACAATCTGTTTCAACGCTTCCACCACTTCACGGTACAAGATTTCATTGGGATTTTCTGGAATGAATCCCACGTGAATGCGAATCGCCGCAATCCCCAGTTGCTTGGCGTAATCGGAAAACTTAAGAATCTTTTCAATCCGCTGCGCTCGGTAAGTTGGCGGCACAATGCCCAACGTGAGCGGCCCGTCGTAAAAGTTGTAAACATCCGGACCTGGCCCCGAGGTCCCGAGCGCCGTGCAGATGATGTGATACTTCCCGAGCGCCTCTCCTAGACGCTCGACTAAATTGTCGTCCAGGTAGCCAATCTGCAACTGGCAGGTCGGCATCCCTAAATCACGGACTTCCCGGATCGCAGCCTCGGGGTTATGGCCAATCCCTAAAATGATTCCCAGGGCGAACGGTGGATAGCCCGGCGAGGCGGGTGGCGGCGAAGGCCGCAGTTGGCCGCCGCCCACGGTTTCACCCGCCGCGGGCATCGCGCCCGTTCCCCCTGCC
>JAJYNF010000250.1 GCA_021786455.1 Acidobacteriota bacterium | reverse complement strand
AGCAACTCAAGGGAATCGTGGGCTCGGAGCGCCGGGTGGCCTGAGCGATTCATCCTCCTGGGCAGAGCCACCCCAATCGCATTGATTTGCCAGCCGCAACTCAAAGCGTCGGCCTAGCGCAACCCTGGCGCAGTCTGCTCAGGGTAGGGGTTGAAGTGGGACGAGTCCGCGGCCGTCTTTTTCCGGTCGGCTGGCGCTGAGAGGGACCTTTACACCGAAGTTGTTGACTCGCTTGTGTACAAAAACCGAATATGTCAAGCTTCCGGCATAGATCGGGCGAGCACGAGGAATGTGCTGAGCGACCCAACAAGGAGGGACTGTAAATCATGGAGAAGCATCGTCGAAAATTTGGGCGGTCGGTGAACCGACGCGACTTTCTGGCTCTGACCACCGCAGGCGGCTTGGCGGCGGTTGCGCCTTCTTTGCCCGGCCAAGGCGGGAGCGAAGTCTCCTCCTCGGCGGAAAACATCACGCAGCCGCTCGATACGGGTGGCATTGCCATCGAACATTTTGAGGCAGCGCGCCACCGAGCCGCCGCCTTGGTCTCCAAAATGACGTTGAAGGAAAAAATTTCTCAATTTGGTGCTCACGCGCCCGCTATCCCTCGATTGAACATCCCGGCGTTTAATTACTATGCCAGCGAGGCACTTCACGGACTGATTCATTTAGGTCCGGTGACCTCGTTCCCGTTGCCGTTGGCCATCGGTTGCTCCTGGAATCGTTCTCTGGTTGAGCGCGTTTATACCGCGGTGTCCGATGAAATCTGGGCATGGCACAAGAAAACCGGTGAAGGTCTGGCGATGTTCTCCCCTCCCACCGTGAACATGGGAACCCGCGATCCCCGGTGGGGACGCATTGCCGAGAATTTCAGCGAGGATCCTTATTTGGTCGGACAAATGGCCATTCATACTATTCGCGGCATGCAAGGGAATGACCCTCGGTATCTGAAAACCATCGCCTGCGCCAAGCACTTTATTGCCAATGATACGGAAGATGACCGAGAGGAAACGTCCGCGACCGTGGACGCGCGAAGCTTCTGGGAATACTACACCCGGGGTTTTGAGGCCTGCGTAAGAGAAGGCCATGTCTTTACGGTCATGAGTTCGTACAACGCCTTGAACGGCATTCCGACGACAGCCAGCCGATTCCTACTGACCGACCTGCTACGGAGGCGATGGGGCTTTCGCGGCTATGTGGTTTCTGACTGCGACGCGGTGGGAGACATCTGCCGCACTCATAAATTTGTCCCCACTTATGCTGAAGCCGCCGCGCTGGCGGTCAATGCCGGATGCGACATCAATTGTGGTTTGACCTTGCCCGATTACCTTGACCAGGCTGTTGCCCAGATGCTGATCAGCGAATCCGTGCTGGACCACTCCCTGATCCGGTCGTTTACCGGACGGATTCTGCTGGGAGAATTTAATTCGCCGGAAGAAAATCCATATCACAAGATTCCGGTATCATGTTTGGAGAGCCCGGCCCACCGGGAGCTAGCCCGCGAAATAGCACGGCAGTGTATTGTACTGTTCAAAAATGAAAACCGGACCCTACCCCTGGACAAAACCAAAGTGAAGAAAATTGCAGTCATCGGCCCGATGGCGGACGAGTGTCACCTGGGCAACTATAGCGGGACGCCGGAGCACCGCGTGTCACCGCTCGAAGGGATCAATGCCTATCTGGGCGTTTCCGTGGGTGCCTCGTATCGAAAGACGGGTGGCGACTTTTTCCGCGCGGGAGCCGAGCCCGGCAAGGGCCTGTTTGCCTTTGCGTTTGGGCCGCGACTTCAATCCTCGGGGATGGGTACGCAGGCGCTGGGTTTTCTGGCCAGCGGCTCGTGGGCATCTTTCCACAATGTTCAGTTGACCGGAGCCAACGAATTTCATGCGCGCGTTTCGAGTGGCCCGCTCGGATTCCCAGGCCGCTCGGCGCCCTCGGGGATGGAAAGTGTTCTTGAAGCCCACCTTGATAGCCTGAAGGGTCCGATCATCGCGAAGCTTCGCGTGCCTTATACGGGGGGTTGGCAGAACTGGCTCGAGGCGAGCGGCCCTCTGCGGGCGACGGAAGGGTTACATACGTTATATGTGGTCTCTGCTGGCGAGCCGGGTTCAGTGTTCAGCCTTGAGTCATTCTGGCTCACGCCGGAAGGTTCCGCGCCGACCGCGCCGGAAGGGGCTCCGCAGGTGCTTTACGCGATGGGCTGCACCGTGGTGGGCAAAAAGAATGAAGCTCAGTTTGCCGAGGCAGTTAAGGCGGCGAAAGAAGCGGATGTCGCCCTCGTGTTTGTGGGAGCCGACCAGCAAGTGGACCGCGAAGCTCATGACCGACACCGACTGGATTTGCCGGGCGCGCAGCATGAGCTGGTCCGAGCGGTCTATGGCGCGAATCCCCGCGCCATCTTGGTAATGAGTTCCAACTGTCCCGTCGCGGTCAACTGGGAACAGGAGCATTTACCGGCCATCGTCGGCGGGCTATTCCTCGGTCAAGAACAAGGAAACGCGCTAGCTGATGTTTTGTTCGGGCAATACAATCCGGGCGGCAAAGTGAGCACCACGTGGTACCGCCGTGTGGAAGATTTGCCGGATTTCCACGATTACGATGTCAGGAATGGCAGGACCTACATGTACTTCCAAGGTGACCCGCTTTATGCTTTTGGCCATGGCCTCAGTTACACTTCATTTCGCTACGAAAACCTGCGGCTCAGCCAGAAGACCCTTCGACCCGGCAGCCAAATTACCATTTCGCTAGAGGTGACCAACTCGGGGCCACGCGACGGAGATGAAGTCGTTCAAGTTTATATACACGTGGCCGCAGGCACTGTCATCCGCCCCATCCAGCAGTTGGTAAACTTTGAGCGAATTCACCTGGAGGCCGGTGAAAGCAAAACCGTCCGCTTTGAACTTTCCTATGACGACAAGGCGTTGCGCTACTGGGATGAATCCAAGTACGATTTCGTTGCCATCCCTGGCCCCGTTGACCTTAGGGTCGGCTCTTCATCGGCAGACATTCGTCTCCGGACCCAGTTTCATTTGGCCTCGTGACCGAGTTCTGCCTGCCCCTGGAAAGATCGCGATTCGAATGCATGCGCCTGCCTCGAATCGTGGCTTCCCACCAGCGCAAGTTTTCTTTTAAGGGATTGAAGCAGCACGGTTTTGAAGGCGGGGCCATTTCTTGCGCAGCCGATATGCTACGCGTGGATTCCAGCTAGGGTAGTGTCTCGCAAATGGGTTTACATTGCGCTCGGTGGCACGGCCATCTTGGCCGTGACCGGGCACGGGGGGGACGCCCGTGCTACGTCGGGCATTGTAAAGATTCTTGAGAGACGCAACTCCCTGCTGATAAGCGCTGAACGGAAAATCACCATCCCGCCCACGCGGCCCCGGGAATCCTGGCTGCGAATGTTCTCCGTTGGCTACCCGTGAGCGCCCGTGCCATAATGGTTTGTCCGTTTAGCTGGAGTGGCGGAATTGGCAGACGCAGCAGACTCAAAATCTGCCGCCGGTCACCCGGCATGGGGGTTCAACTCCCCCCTCCAGCACCAAGCTGGCCTTACGCGGGCACCTCCAATGAGGCCCGCGGCGGGCAGGATCGAGCGCAGCGCGCCATTTTTCGAAGGAGGGATTTTTATGAAGCAAGATACAGGTTGCGAATTTATGGAACCGGTTCGACAACCTTTAGCCCGAATCA
>JAJYNF010000312.1 GCA_021786455.1 Acidobacteriota bacterium | reverse complement strand
TTCGAGCGAAGCGAGAAATCTGCTTTTGCCCCAGCGACCGAAAACAAAAGCAGATTCCTCGGGCCGATAAAGAATTTGCTGGCAACCTTGCGCGGTTTTTGATAATCAATGTTATTTCGCTCGGCGAGTCTGAGGTTGCCGTCAGGCAGAGCGAGCATAGTTCGTGGGGTGTTAATTTCTGTTAGGATGATAAGAGCATGATTGAGGTTGAGGGTCTCACCAAACGGTACGGCGCGACGGTGGCGGTTTCAGACATCAGCTTTCAGGTGCAGAAAGGCGAGATTTTAGGTTTTCTCGGCCCGAACGGGGCCGGCAAAACGACGACCATGCGCGTCATCACAGGATTCCTAACGCCTTCGGAAGGGAGCGCGCGCGTGGCGGGCGTGGACGTGGTGGAGAAGCCGCTTGAGGCCAAGCGGCACTTAGGCTACTTGCCGGAAAACCCGCCGGTTTATCCGGAGATGAAAGTCCGCGAGTACCTGACGTTTGTGGCGCGCATCAAGGGCGTGGCGCGGGGAGAAATCAAGAAGCGCGTCGAGGAAGTGGCGGAGAAGTGCGCCGTTACGGACGTCCAAAACCGGCAGATTGGCAAACTCTCCAAAGGCTATCGGCAGCGGGTCGGACTGGCGCAGGCGCTGGTTCACGATCCGGACGTTCTGGTGCTCGATGAGCCGACGGCCGGGCTCGACCCGAAGCAGATCATTGAAACGCGCGACCTGATTCGCGGCCTCGCGGGACGGCATACGATCATCCTGAGCACGCACATCCTGCCGGAAGTCTCGAAGACTTGCCAGCGCGTGCTGGTCATCAATCAAGGAAAAGTGGTGGCGGAAGGGACGCCGGATGAATTGACGCGGAGACTGCAAGGCTACGAAACCGTGTTGGTTACCGCGGAAGGCCCAGCGCCCGAAATCATGGACCGCCTGCAACAGGTTGGTGGAGTGAATTTGGTGGAACCCCGCGAGGCCGCCGATTCTCGCGTCACCTTCGAGGTCCACGCGGAAAAAGGGCAAGACGTCCGGGCCGACCTGGCGCGCGCCGTGGTCGAATCCGGATGGAAGCTTTTCGAGTTGAAAACCAGCGGGCTGAGCCTGGAAGATATTTTCCTTAAATTAACCACAAAAGATTTGAGCGAAGAGCCTGCGGCGGCCCATGCAGCGGCCGTCCAATGACGCGCCGCCGCGGCCGGCGAGAAAGGAGAGAAGCCCATGCGAAATATCCTGGCGATTGCCGGGAAGGAATTGCGGGCTTACTTTTATTCGCCCATCGCCTATCTGGTGATGGCGTTCTACACGGTGCTTTGCGGCTTCTTTTTTTATAGTTTTGTCGCCACCTATCAGATGGAAAGCTTTCGCATGCAGGCCATGGGAGGGGGCATGGGCGCGCCACCCATGAATTTGAATGAGTACATCATTCGGCCGCTGTTTGAAGGCGTGCTGAGCGTCATCCTGCTGTTGCTGATCCCGCTGATTACCATGCGGCTCTATGCGGAAGAGAAGCGAGCCGGCACCATCGAATTGCTGGCGACCTCGCCGGTCACCGACGGCCAGATTATCTTGGGGAAATTTTTGGGGGCTTTGTCACTCTTTGCGGTCCTGGTGCTATTGACCTTTGTTTATATCGGGACGCTCTTCGTTTACGGCAACCCCAGCTTCAAACCGTTGCTGGCCACGGCGCTCGGATATTTTCTGTTTGGCGGAGCGCTGATGTCCATCGGCATGTGGATTTCCACCTTTACCAAGAATCAGATCATCGCCGCCGGGGTTTCGTTTGCGGTTCTGCTGCTGCTTTACGTGGTCGATTGGGTTTCCTCGTATTCTTTTAGCACCGTGGGCCGAGTGCTGGCTTACATCGGCGTGACGACCCATTTTGATAACTTCGCCAAAGGGGTCATTGACTTGAGGGACGTCGTCTATTACGTGTCAGTGATTGTGCTGGGTCTATTCCTGACCGCGCGGTCGGTCGAGGCGCTGAAAGGGAGGGCCGGATGAGCGGCGAAGGAAAGCAGCCGAAGTTGCGCGGCTTTCGCCGCGCGCTGCACGGCGCCAATTTTGCGCTTTATACCGCGATCATCATCGCCATGATTGTCGTTGCCAACTGGTTTGTCAACCGGCACGACCACCGGTGGGATTTGACCCCGAACAAGCAATTTACGCTTTCTCCCCAAAGCATGAAACTGCTGAGGAGCCTGAAGCGCAACGTGACGATTTACGTTTTCGATCAAAAAAACAGGTTCGCGGCGCGGCGCGACCTGCTGGGTGAATATCAAGCCGCGTCGCATTACGTGAAGGTGGACTACGTGGATCCAGACCGTGACCCGGGGCTGGCGCGGGAATTTAACGTCCGAAGCTACGGAACCATCGTCGTCGAGGTAGGCAAGCGGCATTTCCAGGCGTCCGGCGCCACAGAGGCAGGAGTGACCAACGCGCTCATCCACGTGCTTATGGGAGAAAAAGACGTCTGCTTCATCGAAGGGCACGGCGAGCACAGTCTCAACGGAACCAGCCAATACGGCTACAGCCAGTGGAAAAAGTCCCTGTCGGACGAAAGCTATGAAGTCCAGACGTTGGTCCTGATGCAGAAGAATCAAATTCCTTCAACGTGCAGCATGGTGGTGGTCGCGGGGCCGAGACACGACTACCTGCCGCCGGAAATCGCGACCCTCAAGAAATACGTGGAGGACGGCGGCCGCGCCCTGTTCATGCTGGACGCGGGAACTTCCCTGCCGAATTTGGACAGCCTTCTCGCGGGCTGGGGCGTCCAGGTCAAGGACGACCTGGTCATTGACCTGAACCCGATCGCCCAGCTTTTCCAAACGACTCCGGATATGCCGCTGATCTTGAGCTACGGGTCAAGCTCCATCGTGCAGCCGTTGAAGCGAACGGCGACGCTGTTTCCGCTTGCGTGCTCATTTGACATTTCTAATAATTCGAGCTCCGGGGTGACGGATGAATCGCTGGCCAAAACCTCGGCGGATAGCTACGGCTACGTGGGATTCAATCCCAATATTCGCCAAGTGTCGTTTCGGCCGGGGAAGGATATCAAGGGGCCGCTGAGCGTGGCGGTGGATGGAAAAATTCCCACGCAAGGAAGCGGCAAGCACGGAGGGCGGTTTGTCGTCCTCGGGTCTTCGGAGGTGGCTTCAAACGCCTATCTGGGATTTCAGGGAAATCGCGACCTGGTGATGAACACGGTGAACTGGTTGACCTCGGAGGAAAACCTCATTTCCATCCGGCCTAAGCCGCCGCTCAACCAGCATCTCACCCTCAACGAACGGCAAATGGGGCAGATTCTCTACCTGGGAGTGATTGGCCTGCCGCTCGCTATGCTCATTCTCGGCGGCGCCGTCTGGTGGCATCGAAGGTGAATCGGGATGCGCGGGAGTTACTTAAAGACCTTGATTGCTTTGGCAGTCCTGGCCGGCGTATGGGGCGGTAGCGTTTACTGGAACCGCCGGTTAAAAAAGCAATCTCATAAAGCCGCCGCCACGCGCCGCAAAAAACTTCTTCCCGTCCCCAGCAAAGACATCGAGGCTTTCACACTCAAGCCGCGCGCGGGCCAGGCCGTGAGCTGCGACCGCAAACAAGGCCAGTGGGAAATCACTCAACCTCTATCCTTGCCCGCTGATTCGACCGACGTGAGCGGCTTCCTCGACAGCCTGACCGGTGCCCCCGTGCACGACGTA
>JAJYNF010000294.1 GCA_021786455.1 Acidobacteriota bacterium | reverse complement strand
GCCGATGTGAGCGGCAAACCCGAAAGCATTTAGGGACTTGCCGAAAGGCTCCATCAAGGGGCTTTGAGCGGCCGCAACCTCTGTTCGATGTAGAGTGGATATTTCTTCGATTGACATAAATATGCATGTATCATATGCTTTTATGTATGCGAACGACCATTGACCTTGAAGACCGGTTATATCGGGAATTAAAGCGCCGGGCTAGCGAGGAGGGTGTTTCCATGAAGGCGCTCGTCCACGACCTGATCCGCCGAGGGCTCGCTCCGCCCAAGCGGCGGGAGAAATACCGCTTCGAGTGGAAGGTGGATCCACTTGGCACGATCCAACCTGGGGTGCGGCTGAACGACCGCGAGTCGTTGTTTGATCTGATGGACGGCCGCTGATGCGAGCCGTGGATACCAACATTCTGGTCTATGCGCGACGTCAGGAGCCGCCGGAACATCCGGCGGCCCTCGAGCTGCTCACCCGCCTAAGCACCGGAGACGAGCCGTGGGTGCTTCCCTGGCCGTGCCTCTACGAGTTCCTGCGCGTGGTCACCCACCCGCGCGTCTTTCATCCTCCGACGCCGATCGAGGCGGCATGGGAAGCGGTCGCTTTACTCCTCGATTCTCCCTCCGTGGTGGTTCTCTCTGAGGGTGAGCGGCACGCCGCCATTCTCAAAGACCTACTGCGAACCTCCTCGGTCACAGGCAACCTCATCCACGACGCCCACATTGCGGCGCTGCTGATCGAACACGGGGTGGAGGAAATTCTGACCGCGGATGAAGATTTCCGACGATTCCCCAAGCTGAGGGCGACGAATCCCTTCCGCTCGTAATCGGCGCGGGAGGTGTATGGCCCGGCGATAGCCGCGAAGGCGCTCCAATGAAAACGATTCTCATCACTGGCGCGACGGGCTTTCTGGGGCGCCATCTGGCCGATCAACTTAGGGCCGCCGAGCCGGATTCGCGGTTACGCATTCTTTGCCGCGGGCCGGCACCCCGGAGTCGGGATGCCGGCCTCGAGATCCAGCGCGGCGACGTTCTCTCGCGCCACGACGTGATGCGCGCCGCCGAGGGCGCGACGCAGATTTACCATCTCGCCGGCCTCGTCTCCCGTGATCCCCGCGAGGCTGAAGTCCTCTTTCGGACGCACATCGAAGGAACACGCAATATATGCGAGGCGGCGCTCACGCAGGGCGCGGAAAAAGTGGTGATCGCCTCATCTTCTGGAACGATTGCCGTCAGCCGTGAGCCTGTGATGCACGATGAAACCGCGACCTACAAGCATGAAATCGTCGGCGCCTGGCCGTATTATCTGAGCAAAATTTTTCAAGAGAAGCTGGCGCTCGATTATTTCGCGCGGCGAAAGTTGCCGGTGGTCATTATAAATCCCAGCCTGCTCTTGGGCCCTGGCGATGAGCGGCAATCGTCAACGCGGGACGTGGCTCTTTTCCTGGAAGGCCAAATCCTGGCCACCCCTCGAGGCGGACTGAATTTTGTGGATGTTCGCGACGTAGCGGCTGGGACGATTGCGGCCATGCGCCAGGGCCGAGCTGGCGAGCGATATCTCCTGGGCGGCGTCAACTGGACTTTCCGCGAGCTGATTGGAACCGTAGCGCGAATCTCCCGCCGCCGAGCGCCCCGACTTCAACCGCCCTATCAATTGGCTCTCCACGGCGCTCACTGCCTACGACGGATTTATCGCCTCGTTGGAAAATCGTTTAAGCTCGATGACGCTTCGATCCAAATGGCGGCTTGTTTTTGGTATTGTGATTCCGCCAAGGCGCAGCGGGCGCTGAATTTTGCAACCCGCAGCCCCCTTGAGACGCTGAAAGACACGGTCGAGGATGTGCGGCGGCGCTTGAAACCATAGCCGCGTTGGAGGGCCCGACGAAAGCTGGAGGCAGAACGGTGCCACCCCTCGAGCGACGTTTCGCACTCAAGGCATCGATTGAGCTTGGCCGAAAGCAAAACTCGCATGGCAGTCGCGTCCCGCGTACCGTTGCACAATGTCCATGACTCCTAGCCGAAAAATCGCGGTCGTCGTCAATCCCCGTTCAGCCGGGGGCAAGACGGGCCGGCGTTGGAGGGACGTTCAGGGTCGGCTCGAGCGCCGACTGGGTCCTGTCACAGCTCGCTTCACCGACTCGCCTGGCGCGGGCATCGGCCTTACTCGTGAGCTGCTGCATGAAGGTTTTGACTTGATCGTTGCTGCGGGCGGCGACGGAACCACGCACGAAGTCGCCAACGGTTTTCTGGAAGACGATCGCGCGGTCAACCCCGAAGCGTGTCTGGGCATTTTGCCCATGGGGACGGGTGGCGACTTCCGCCGGGCAGTGGGCATGTCCGCGCGCCTTGATTCAGCCATTGAAATACTTGCCGCCGGAGTACCGCAGACGATTGATCTCGGCAGGGCAACCTTTGAATCGCTCAGTGGCGGCCGAATGTCGCGCTACTTCATCAACCTGCTGAGTTTTGGAATGGGTGGGGACGTGGCCGCCCGCTCTCCAAATCTCCTGACGGGGCTCAGCGGCAGGGCTGCTTTTTTGTGGGCCACGGCGCAGGCGTTTCTTAACTACCAGGGTAGTCACGTGCGCCTGCGATTGGACGGCGGACCCGAGCAAAGTTATTTCGTCATCAACCTCGCCGTCGGCAACGGGGGCTATCACGGAGGCGGCATGCATCCCTGCCCCCTGGCACGGCTGGACGACGGCCTGCTTGAGGTAACGGTCATTGAACATCTCAGCGGCTTTGAGCTGCTTCGAGATGGCCGCTTTCTTTACTCCTCCAACATCTATCGCCATCCAAAAACCCATCACTCGCGCGCGCGGCGACTAACAGCCGAAACAGATGACGAAGCTAAGATTGAGATTGACGGAGAACCGCTCGGCAGGCTGCCGCTCGAGGTCGTTGTCTTGCCCCGCCGCCTCAAGGTAATCACACCGCCCAAGGCGTAAGCTTGTTCTCCCCCAACAATTTCCACGCATCTAATAAAATAGATCGGCCCGAGCTGTTCTTCACAACCCGGGCCGATTCCCGAGCGCGAGGGAGGGGACTTTTGCCCGGCTCGGGTTACCTGCTGTCCTGATCCCTTCTGGCTATCGTGAAATCGCCTTCCACAGCCACTTCAGCCAGCGTGAGAACCGCGCCCCATCGTGTGTTCCTGCCTCGCACCGCTCCACGCGGGATCGGACAAAACTCTGTTTCGAGCGCCGCCCGCTATCCGCTGAGCAGCCGTACACTGAGTAACCACCTCGCCACTTCTTGCGTGCTCTCTAATGCAGTCGGACGCTCTCCCGTTCTCTGAACGTTGTATGCAAGTAGGTTTCCAATCGTATCTCATTGAAAAAAGGCGCGGCGATTCACGCTGCAACGTGGAATTCTTACTCAGTGACATGTAAAGCTGACACGCGCCTTGAGGTCCTCTGCGTATGGCAGAATCGAAAACAGCTTCGCCAGGCGTCAAGTTACCTCAATCTAGAGAGGCGGGAGCATCTTCGCGCCGGGAGGTCAGAACGTCGGCAAAAACAAACCCGTCGCGCTCAACAACCTGCCCGGTTTCAATAGCAATGGGCTGACGGAACATCGGGCCAGAATAAACGAAGCTGTGGAATTCTCCGTTCTCGCCGCAGGGGTCAGTCTCGGCAGGTAAATCACCTAAGAATTTAAGGTCGAATTCCCGGCCGGCAAAGGAGGCGGGGAGCTTCTTGGGATTCACGCAAGTGA
>JAJYNF010000001.1 GCA_021786455.1 Acidobacteriota bacterium | reverse complement strand
AGAGCCTTAACCCGACCGTGGTAAGCGTAGCCGCCGCGGTCGAAAACCACCTTTTCGATCCCTGCCAGCCTACTGCGCTCCGCCAAAATCCGGCCAATCTGGCGAGCTGCGGCAAGATTGCCTCCGCTTTTCAACGTCCGTCGCACCTGGCGGTCAAGCGATGACGCCGTCACCAGGGTTCGCCCGCCCGCATCATCCACCACTTGAGCGTAAATATGCTTCAGAGAGCGAAAAACAGTCAGCCGGGGAGTGCCGTCTTTCCCGCGTGGGCGGATTCGCCGGTGAATCCGCTGGCGACGAGCATTTTTGGAAGTTAGTCTAATCATTTTCTTCCCGAACCCACTTCGCGGCTCAAGCTTTGGCCGCTCCTCCAGCCGCTGCCGCCGCCTTGCCGACCTTCTTCTTGAGCCGCTCACCGGTGTAACGGATCCCCTTGTTTTTGTAAGGATCCGGCGGCCGGAAGCTCCGAATCTTGGCGGCCACCGCTCCGACGAGCTGCTTGTCCGCGCCGCTCACCACCAAGTGTGTCTGCTTCTCCACGGCAAGCGAAATGCCCTCGGGAATCGGGAATTCAATGGGGTGCGAATAGCCGAGGGTTAGCGCCAAAACGTTGCCTTTGATCTCGGCCCGATAACCGATGCCAACGATATCAAGGTGCTTCTCGAACCCCTGGGTAACACCGTGCACGGCGTTCGCCACCAGGCTGCGTACCAAACCATGCAGGGCGCTCAGATCGTCCTCTTCCCTTGACGCAACCAGATAACCATCCTTGCGCTCAATGCGAATTCCCGGAGAAAGCGGGACACGAAGGCTACCTTTAGGCCCCTTGATCAAGACGGAAGAGCCCGCCGTCTCCACTGAGACTCCCGTTGGAATTTCAATCGGTTTTTTACCTATTCGCGACATTAGGTCAGCAACCTATTCGACTTCGCAGAGAATTTCGCCGCCTACGCCAGCCTTGCGAGCCAACTTGCCGGTCATGACCCCCTGCGGAGTCGTCAAAATGTTCACTCCGAGGCCGCCCAGCACTCGTGGAATCGCGCCGGCACCCGCATAGACTCGCCGTCCTGGCGTCGAAACTCGCTCAATTCGCGTGATAACGCTCCGCCCGCCGCTATCATAGCGAAGAAAGACCCTTAGGATCTTTTTTTTGCCCTCTTCAGCAACCTTGTAGTTACTAACGTAGCCTTCTTCCTTCAAGATCCGGGCAATTTCTACCTTCAGTTTGGAAGAAGGCATTTCGACGCGGGACTGCCGCGCCCCGAGCCCATTACGCAGGCGCGTCAGCATATCGGCAATCGGATCGGTAACCGCTGACATATAACTCCTTGGAGCCAGGCCGTAGAGAAAATCTACCCGGCCAAGACCGCCTTTTCACCAACTCGATTTAATTACACCCGGAATCTCGCCACGCAGCGCCAGTTGGCGGAAGCAAAGCCGGCACATCTCAAACTTGCGAAGATACCCGCGAGGCCTCCCGCAAATTTTGCAACGGTTCCGGTGGCGAATCCTGAACTTGGGCTTGCGGACCAGCTTTGCCATTTGCGATGTGCGAGCCAACGAATTAGCCTCCTGATTTTTCACCTGAATCCGCCGGAGCCGTCCGGCGCTGACCGTCGGCGCGGAACGGCATGCCAAGATGTCGTAAGAGCGCCAAAGCCTCGGCGTCCGTGCGCGCGTCGGTCACAATGGAAATGTTCATCCCTTTGAGTTTTTCCACCTTCGAATAGTCCACTTCCGGAAAAACGACCTGGTCCCGAAGTCCGAGCGTGTAGCTTCCACGTCCGTCGAAGGCACGGGGCGACAGGCCGCGAAAATCCCGCACTCGCGGCAAGGCGACGTTGACCAGCCGGTCGAAAAACTCATACATGCGGTCACCTCGCAGCGTGACCATCGCGCCGATCGGCATGTTCTTTCGCAATTTGAAGTTGGCAACCGACTTTCGCGCGCGCGTGATCACCGGCTTTTGCCCGGTGATCTCGGCCAGATCACGAGTCGCCCCGTCAAGCAGCTTGGCGTTCTGAATGGCCTCTCCCAGCCCCATGTTGACCACAATCTTGCGCAACCGAGGCACCGCCATCGCGTTCGAATATCCGAACTCCTTTTTGAGCAAAGGAACGACTTCGCTCTTAAACCGTTCTCTAAGTCTGGGCGCCATAGCCAACGTTTTCCCCGCTCTCCTGCCTCTCCCGTCAAATATCCAAAACTTTGCCGCACTTCGCGCATTGCCGGACCTTTTTCCCCTTTTCTCCTCCCGCTTTGCGTTGGTGACGAATCCGAGTGGGGCCACACTCGCTGCAAATCAGCGCCACATTGGAAACATGAATCGGGCCTTCCTTGTCCAGAATCCCGCCTCGAATCTGCTTCGCCGGATTCGGCCGCGTATGGCGCTTAATGACGTTGACATGCTCGACATAAACGACCTGGCGCCGCGGATCAACCTCGAGCACTCTTCCTGTCCTGCCGCGATCCCTGCCGGCCATGACTTGCACCTGGTCGCTCTTCCGAATATCCAGGCCTCGGCTCATCAAAGAACCTCCGGAGCCAGCGAAACGATCTTAAGAAACTTTTTTTCGCGCAACTCACGAGCGACCGGGCCAAACACCCGCGTTCCCACCGGCTCGCCGGCATCGTTCACCAAAACCGCCGCGTTGTCGTCGAACCGAATGTAACTGCCATCGCGGCGACGCTGCTCTTTTCGCATCCGGACAATGACCGCTTTGACCACTTTACCCTTGGGAACAGGGCTTTCAGGAGTGGCTTCTTTCACCGAGGCCGTGACGACATCGCCCAGCCCAGCCTGGAGGCCAACGTCTCCTCCCAAGGGCAGGATGCAAGCGAGCTTGCGGGCTCCTGAGTTATCCGCCACCTGCAGAATCGTCCGCATCCCGATCATTGAATCTGTTCCTCCGCGGAGGGAGCCGCCTTCCCTTTCGAGACAACTTCCACCACGCGCCAGCGCTTCAGGCGGCTCATTGGACGAGTTTCTTCAATCCACACCCAATCGCCCGGCTGACACTCGCCTTCGGGGTCGTGGGCGAGAAAATTTTTCGATCGTCGCACCACCTTCTTGTACAGGGGATGCATAAACTGCCGCTCCACGGTGATCACGACGGTCTTCTGCATTTTATTGCTCGTGACCCGGCCAATTTTCTTCTGGTGTCGTCTCTCCATCGTAGCTTGACCTCGGCGCCTGGCTCGAAACCCCAGCTTCACTCGGACGCTTGCCGCTGAGCCGACGCGGCTCGCTCGCGCTCGACCGTCTTGAGGCGCGCGATCCCTTTCCTCAGCTCCCGCATGACCGTCAAAACGTCGGTTTGCCCGCCAGCATATTGGAAACGAAGCCGCAAGAGCCGCTCCGAAAAATCTCGGGCCGCCACCGAAAGTTCCTCTTGCGTCCACTCCCGCATGTTTGCGGCGGGCCACTTCCATTTCTTGTCTTTTTCCAGTTTATCTGGCATAAGTCAAACCCCGCCTGCTTGCGTTCCCCGGAAGACGAATTTGGTGGGGATGGGCAACTTGTGCCCCGCCAACCGCAGAGCCTCTCGCGCTTCCGCTTCAGTCACACCTTGCAGCTCAAATAAAATCCGGCCCGGCTTGACGACCGCCACCCAGAATTCCGGCGCTCCTTTGCCCTTGCCCATGCGGGTTTCGGCCGGCTTCTTGGTCACCGGTTTGTCCGGAAAGATGCGAATGAACGGAGGAGTTCCACCCCGCTTGATGGA
>JAJYNF010000054.1 GCA_021786455.1 Acidobacteriota bacterium | reverse complement strand
CGCATTGTCGCGTTCCTGCTGGCAGGGCCTATGGATTATCGTTGGGGCGTTGCTCTGTCTTATCGCCTATTTTGGGCTTCTGGTCGTGCGCTGCCACATGGACATTGCGGGCTGCTTGCATTGGCTTACGTGAGCCGCCACGCTCACGGCCCCAAATGATACCTCAGGCAGGCGAGTGAGGAAAGGCCGATATATTTCCCTTTGTGGCAGGAGCCGACGGGGCCTGCGAGCAAAGCTGGCAAAGCGTGGTGGTTCAGCGAAGCCCGCCCAATTCCTGAAGGTGTCGCCAGTTCTCCAGGCGATCCTCCTGGGCCGTCTTGATAAATTCGTCCGGCAGGCCGCTCGAATCAAAGTGGCGGGCAAAACGGCCTTCGGTACGAGCAAAACCGACGAAGTCCAGAGCCTGATTGGTGTGCGGATCAATATACCAGTCAGTTTTGGGTGTTGGGTTGCCTTGGAGGCTTAAACAATCGCTGATTTTTTGCCCTTTGCGCGGGTCGTATATGAACAGAGGGAAAGTTCGGGTTTCCACAGCCAGCTTCGCTTGAGCCATGGAGCGGTCATCCGGCACGCCATGCTCAGGCTGGCAAGTGGAATATGCAATGACGACGGCCGGGCCCGGGAACTCGTTTGCGCCCATCACCGACTTGTAAAAGTGATTGATGTGAGCCGGCGTGGTGGCCGCCACAAACACGTGGGGATGCATCATCAAGATCTGCCCGATCTCTTTGCGATGCTCGCTTTTGCCACCGCGGACGCGGCCGACAGCAGCCATCTTCGCATCCTGGCTGGTAAAGGTCGCCGTCGAATTCTGGCCGCCCGTGTTCGAATAGACTTGGGTATCCAGGACCAGTGCCTTAATGTCCAAGCCCGATGCCAGCATCCTGGAAAGCGATTGGAAACCAATGTCGTACATGGCGCCGTCACCGCCGAGAACCCACAAGCGGTGCCGCAGGTGACCTTCCTGATTCCATCGCAGCCGGATGCCCATCGCGTCTGCCGGAGCGTTTTCGAACAGCGAATTGGTCCACGGGATGCCAAAAGGATTGTAGGGATAGGTGGATCCATAGACGGTGTTACATCCGGTGGCGGCGACAATGCCAACGTCCTTTCCATAAACGAAACCTGTGGCCGCCAGCATCATGCGAACCGCCGTGGCCTCGCCGCAACCCATGCACGAACCCCCGCCGCCGGCATAGAGCAGCGTGCGTCCCGCCAGCATCATATCGCCCAGGGACTTTTCATTGAGAAGATGGCCGGGCGTTTCCGGCAAATGATGGTATAAATCCATGGCCAGATCGTAGTGGTGAAGGGAAATACCTTCTTTATTGACCATCTTGAGCGCCTCGTGGCTCCCGCACACTTCCACGCATTCGCCGCACCCTTTGCATTTATCAGGGTCAATGAAGATGCCAAACAATCCGCCCTTCTGGCCGCGCTTCGCCACCAAATCGTTATACTTTGTGGTGCTGACAAACTGCTCGCGCAGCCACTGTCGCAGCTCGGGCTGCTCCACCTTGGCCACTTTCTCGTCGAGCGTCTCAGGAAAGACGACCTTTGCCAGAATCGCCGTGTCTGGGCATTCGTTGACGCAATCCATACAGCCAACGCAATTGGGCGCGATAAAGGCGGGGATCTCCGGCGCCAGGTGCCGGAAGCTGCGTTCGCGGCCGGTCCATGCGGGCATCAGGCTGCGGGCAACGTAAGGATCGGCTTCCAGTTCCAACTCCGCGCCGTGGTGGTAGGCTCCGATGACGCGCTTGCAGAAATCTGACGGAACCACGCCATCCAAGCCGTTGGCGCGAGGTATTCCCGGCGGCTCAGCGGCTTGGCCTGGAGATTGCGCCTCCTCCGCTGGCGGAACAACTTCCACCACTTCATCAAAGCCGCGCCGCGCCGCTTTCAAATTGTCCTCGATGACCTGCCGGCCGCGTTTACCAAAATACTTCTCGAGTGCTTTTTCGAGCGAAGCGAACATCGCTTCGTCGTCCAGCCCAGCTCGGTGACGAAAGGGAGTGAGCCGGAGGAACGCGCCTAATAGCACGATGCCTTGCATTCGTGTCTGAAGGTCGGCTCGGCTGGATGATTCACGCGCGATGCGCAGCGCATCGAGGGCGAACAAATGCAACCTTTGTGTTCGGATGATTTCTCGAGTTGCGGGAGGCAGGCTTTCCCAAATCTGTTCAGGCGGGAGTTGAGATTGAAGATAGATGATGCCATCCGGCTCGACGCCCTCCAGCGGATTCCCGTTAAGAAACGCATTGGGGTCCTGAACAGCGACAAACTCCACTTGCCGGAGCTCGCCGTGCAGCCGGACAGGCTCCGAAGCCAGGGTCAAGTAGTAACTGGTCGGCAGCCCTTTCTTTTCCGACCCGTATTTTGGAAAGGCCTGAGCGTGCAGGCCAAAAAGATCCGAACCGACAGCGGCGAGGATTTTGTTTGTGGTTACCGAACCGAAACCGCCGACCGAGTGTCCCCGCAACGAGTAGGCATCCGGCGGACGAACGTCGGGATCCTCACGGATTTCCAGGGCCTTCTCATGACGAACCCCAAGGACAAAAAATCGTTTGCCGTTTCCCCTGGCCATTTCCTCAACGGCAGCGAGAAAATGGCCGGGCCGGACGTCGCGCCCCCCCAGGCCGGCAACCGCCGAGTAAACCTCCAGCCGGTGATTCCCCCAGGTGCCGCCAGAATCCGCCAGGGCCGCCTTGAGCTCCATCGTCAACGGATTGGACTGCGCCAGCGGCACATCCGCCCTTTCCACAACCACTGCCGCCTCGCATCCCGCCAACTGCTCGGCAATGAGCGTCGAAGGAAAAGGCCGAAAGCTGTGCACGGTGAGCGCGCCGATATTCCAGCCCCGCGCGCGGAGAAAATCCACCGTAGCCTCTGCCGTTTCCATCATGGAACCAAGCCCCACGATGGCGTATTGGGCGTCCTCCATGCGGTAGCCGCGTACAAAATCATAGGGGCGGCCAGTGAGTTGGCCGTACTCCTCCATGGCTGACTTCAGCGCTGGCCCCACGCGGTCATAGAAATACCGCTGTGCCACCTTGCCGGTCATATAAGCGTCCTGATTCTGAACAGGGCCGCTCAGCAGAGGATTTTCCGGGTCAAACAGCTTCCGCAGCTTTTCCGAGGGCGCGCCTACAAAACGCCGCATCAGCTCCGGCTCGGGCAGACGCGCCGTCTGAACGGTGTGGGTCGTGATAAAGCCATCCTGGGCCACCATGAAAGGCGTTTCCGAATCTTCCGCGGCGCGACGCGCGATGAGCGCCAGGTCCGCTACCTCCTGGGAGTTTCTCGCAAATACAATGCCCCACCCGCAGTCCGCCACTCCCATCACGTCATCATGGCCAGCATGGATATTCAACGATTGGGATGTCAGCGCCCGCGCCCCGATGTGGAAAACAACCGGCAGGCGCTTGCCCGCGATCACGTACAGCACTTCCTTCATCAAGATCAGCCCTTGGCCCGACGTGAAGTTCGTCACGCGCCCGCCCGCAAGCGCAAACCCTTCACAGGCTGACGCTGAGCTATGCTCCGATTCGGGCTCCAAAAACTGGAGCGGCTCGTCCCAAAGGTTTTTTGTCCCGTTGGCGTATTCGACTCCAAAGCGGTCTCCCATCGGCGTGGAGGGCGTGATTGGATAAGCGCACGCGCCCTGCGATATATGCGACTCCACCCAGACGGCTGCCTCCGAGCCATCCGCGGCTGTTGCAATGCCGGGATATAAGGCTTCTCGAACCGTTCCGGTCTTTTCTTCGGCTTGTTCTCTCGCCAAGGCTTGCTACCTCCTGTCTCAATTGCTTCAAGGACATCATTTGTCCAGGGCTGATTTCTGGCAGTGACGGGCGTCACACTCGGCTGGCGGGGTCCAAAAAGCACCAGCGTTGTCTTGAGCCGACGCCCGCCGGGCTTCCTTGGACAGAAACGTCCCGCCGAAGAAGATCGCTCGGGTGCGCCCCGGCACCTTCGAGGGAATAGCCGCGGCTCTCAGGGTTGCAAGGAGATTGATTCCGAACGAATTACGGGTTAATCCGTCGAAAACTTGAATACTGTGGTCTCGTGGAGAGTCTCACCAGGCTCGAGCTCCGTGGTCGGGAAATTCGGGTGGTGAGGCGAGTCCGGAAAATGTTGGGTCTCCAGGCAGAAAGCGCCCCAATGTTCGTAAATCTTTCCGTCTGTGCCGTGAATGGTTCCGTCCAGATTGTTTCCCGTGTAAAACTGGATTCCCGGCTGGGTCGTTGAGACTTCGAGCACGCGGCCCGAGGCGGGATCCACTGCCCGCGCTGCCAGCACCATGCCGGGGCCCTTCCGGTTCAGCACATAATTGAAATCGTATCCCTTGGCATATTGGAGTTGCTGGAAGTTGTCGCGAATCCTCGCGCCAATAGGTGTCAGCTTGCGAAAGTCGAGCGGAGTGCCGGCCACACTCTCAATCTTGCCTGTAGAGATGAGCGTGGACCCGATGGGGGTGTAGTGGTCGGCGTTAATCATAATCTCCTGGTTCAAAATATTCCCATTCCCTTGGCCTGCCAAATTGAAATAGGAGTGATTGGTCAGATTGAGCACCGTGTCCTTGTCGGTGGTTGCCGTGTAGTCAATTTTCAGGGCGTTGTCGTTTTCGAGCGTATAGACGACCTCGACGGAAAGATTGCCGGGGAAGCCGGCCTCGCCGTCCTTGCTGAGGTAAGTGAGTTCGAGCGCCGGCGGCGTCGAGCTGATTTCATGCGCCGTCCACAATTGCTTGTCGAAGCCGTTCGGCCCGCCATGCAGGCAGTTGCCGTGATCGTTGGCCGGCAGATGATAGACTTTCCCGTCCAAGGTGAACTCGGCATTGGCAATCCGGTTGGCGTAACGGCCAATCAGAGCGCCAAAAAAGGGATTGTTTCCCAAATAACCGTTGAGGTTGTCAAAGCCGAGCACTACGTCCGCCATCTTTCCTTGCCGGTCTGGCACGATGATGGAGACAATCCTTCCGCCGTAATTTGTAATCTTGACGGTCATGCCACTTGGGTTGGAGAGGGTGTAAAGGTCCGCCGTTTGTCCGTTAGCCATTTTTCCAAATACGCTCCTTTGAATGTTGGACTGCGCAATCCTTTGAGTTTTCTGGAGCGGCTTTCGCCCTCAGGCCGCGCAGATCAGCGTCAAAAGCAGCGCAATGCATTTTTTCATAGACGATCACTTCGCCGCGCGATGGCGGCCTCTTCGGTATCGTCGCCACGGGGTGTCTGATTGCCACTGCGGGAGCACGTCCCGCTCAAAGCGGCACACCAGCATATCATCAGATGGAATTTCTTCAAGAGGCTACTCAGTTCCCAAGCATCGAGATTGGCGGGTGGGGGAGCGTCGGAAAGGTCGCTCACCCTGGCGGGATGTGGGGTATAGAGATTTTGCGAGAAATCTTTGACGCGCCCCCAGGAGGGTGATGGTGTTTCGAGCCCCTTCAATACTTCTACAACACACGTCCCGTGGAGGCTGTTTTCTGCATTCTGTCAGCCCCTCGACCGCGATTCTTGGGTTGAGGTAAATGATTGCGGGCGATGCGGGTTTCGACTAGACTGTTTTGCCGGAACGGGCCGGTCAGTGAGCCGCCGGCTCAAACGGTAGAAAGCGGTCGCGGCGGCGGCCTCGCCCGAACGTGGAAGGCCGCCGAGCGAGGAGGTGGAACCCCAGATGCCAGACATCTTCGCGGGAGTGGCGCTGTCCATTGTGGCGGGGCTGCTCAATGGAAGCTTTGCCACGCCGACGAAATACACCAAAGCCTGGAAGTGGGAAAACATCTGGCCGGTTTGGGCGGTTTGGGCGATGTTGATTCTGCCGTGGGCGTTGGTGTTCGCGACCATCCCCCACGCCGTCCGGCTTTTCGAGCAGACCCCGGCAACCCAGTGGTCAATGCTGATTCTTTTTGGCATCGGATTCGGGCTGGCGCAGATTTTTTTCGGCTTGGGAATTGCGGCCGTCGGCATTGCGCTGAATTTTGCCATTGCCATCGGCATTTCGACGGCCTTTGGCTCGCTCCTGCCGTTCCTCACGCAGCACTCGCAAATGATTTTTACGCGCGAGGGCCTGTTTTTCTTTGTGGGCATCGTGCTGGTCTTGGCGGGGATTGTGGTGTCGGCGCTGGCCGGGCGGGAAAAGGAAAAACAGCTTCGCCGGAGGGCGACGCCTTCGGAATCCGCCGAAAAGCGGATGAGCTTTGCGGCTGGCCTGACGCTCTGTATTCTCGCCGGACTCGGCTCGCCGCTCGGCAACTTTGGCGCGGCTTTTTGCACGCCGACCATCCAACGCGCGGTCGAGATGGGCGCCAGCCCTATTAACAAGTACAACGTCATTTGGGCGCCGCTGTACACGGCGTCGCTGGCGCCGTATTTGATCTATTGCATCTATCTTTGGCGCAAGAACCGCAGTTTCCGCTTTTTCGCTGCCCCGGGCTCCGGCATCTATTGGATCTACGGGTTGATCATGGCGGCGTTGTGGATGGGCAGCTCGGCGATTTACGGAGTGGCCATGTCGCGCATCGGCGACATGGGGCCGGTGCTGGGCTGGCCGCTGTTCATGTCCATCATCATCGTGACCTCGAGCGCCTGGGGATTTTTGACCGGCGAATGGAAGGGCACCGGAGGCAAGGCCGTCCAGGCCATGCTGGCCGCAATCGCATTGCTGATTTTGGGGTTTTGCGCGCTGGCTTATAGCGTAACCCTGGGCTAGCGGCAAGGCGCGCTGCCCCTTTCTCGGCGCGATCCGAGCTCGAGTCCACGATGGACGAGGGCAAGGCCCAAAGGTTTTGACAACCACACCGGTTTTTGAAGGGGCATTATGGCTCTATGGGGCGGAGTTGAATCAGGTGGAACGAAGTTTGTGTGCGCGGTGGGAACCGGCCCCGACGATCTCGGCGCGCGGGTGGAGTTTCCCACGACCACGCCGGAAGAAACGATTCGCCGGGTGGTGGAATTTTTCCGGGAGCGGGGAAAACGTGAAAAACTATCGGCGGTCGGCGTCGCGTCGTTCGGGCCGATTGACTTGCACCCCGGCTCGCCGCATTTTGGATATATCACCTCCACGCCCAAGCCAGGCTGGCAAAACACCGATTTGGTTGGGCCGCTTCGGCGGGCGCTCGGCGTTCCGGTCGGCTTTGACACGGACGTGAACGGCGCGGCGCTGGCGGAGGGCCTGTGGGGCGCGGCCCAGAAGCTCGATAGCTTTGTCTATGTGACCATCGGTACGGGAATCGGTGGCGGAGGCGTGGTCGAAAAGAAGTTAATTCACGGCGCGCTTCATCCCGAAATGGGCCATATGAACGTCGCCCACGATTGGCGGCAGGACCCGTTTGCGGGCGTTTGCCCGTTTCACGGAGATTGTTGGGAAGGATTGTGCAGCGGACCCGCCATCGAGAAGCGATGGGGGAAGAAGGCAGAGGAGTTACCGGCCGACCATCCAGCCTGGGAGCTGGAAGCCCATTATTTGGCCCTGGGCGTGATGAACCTGGTCTCGACGCTTTCCCCACAAAGAATTATCCTGGGCGGCGGCGTGATGCGCCACCAGGAGCTGTTTCCCTTGGCGCGGCAAAAGACCGTGGAGCTGTTGAAGGGATATATCCAAATCCCGGAAATCACGGAGCGGATTGATGAATATATCGTCCCTCCAAAACTTGGCGAGAACGCCGGCGTCTTAGGGGCCATCGCGCTGGCCCTCGGCTGCTGACCAAGGAGAAGAGAGGTTTACCTGGCGCTGGCATTCGGGCGGAAGAGCATGAGGTGGAGAGGAAAGACGTGAGGGGATTATTGCCGGTTTTTGTTTTTGCGCCGCGATCTTACTTCGCAATGACCGTGCGGGCGGGCAGCGCAGCCGTCGAGCCAAACGAAGCGGAGGCCGGAGGCGAGAGGCTCCGCCAGAAAGGCCTACGGGCTTCGGGAGGTGAACCGAGATGAATCGGCGTGAATTCCATCGCAGGTTAGCGGGAGCGGCCGTGGCAGGGAGCCTGGTTCCTACGGCAGAGCGCGCGCGGGCATCAGGTTCCAGCGGGGCGACGGCCGGACCGCCCCCGTTGCAGGTTTCCATCATGCTGTGGACGGTCTTTCGAGACTTGCCTTTCCCGGAGCGCCTGGAAAAAGTGGCGGAGGCTGGCTATCGCCATGTGGAACTAGTGGGCGAGTTTGAGAAGTGGTCGGAAAGCGATTGGCGGAGCGCGCTCCGCAAGAAGCGTGAGTTGGGAATTACGTTTGACGCCACGGGAGGCCTCCGCCACGCGAGCGAGCGAAGCGGCTTGGCCGACCCCGCGGCGCGCGCGGCTCTGCTCAACGACCTGCGAAACATCCTTCCGGCCTGCGAACGCCTGGAGTGCCCCCACATCATTTTACTGTCCGGGAACGTCATTCCCGGCCTCAGCCACGAGCAGCAACGCCAGAGCTGCATAGAAGGACTGAAGCGCGCCGCGGAGATCGTCGAAGGAAAGAATTTTGAGTTGCTGGTAGAGAACATCGACCCCGAAGAGGACCCGCGGTACTTTCTGACTTCGGCGGCAGAAGCCTTGGAAATTATCCGCGAGGTGAACCACCCGCGGGTGCGCTTTCTATACGATTTTTATCACGAGCAGATTGCCGAGGGAAACTTGATCGAAAAGCTGGAAAAAAATATCGAATGGGTCGGCTTGTGCCACATCGCCGACGTCCCCGGACGCCATGAACCCGGAACCGGGGAGATTGATTACATCAACATATACAAAAGACTCGGCCAACTGAATTACAACCGTTACATCGCCATGGAATTTTTGCCTCGACGCGACCCCGTCCGAACGCTGCGCGCCGCGCGCGAACAGGCCGTGGCGGCTTTTGCCTTCGATTGACATCTCCGCGAGCGGGCCTTATATCTAAGCTCTTGCGAGCGGCGGCGAGCGGAGCGGATTGTCGAAGGCGAGGCGGATAAGGAGCGCGTGCGGAGGAGTTCCTGCTCGATGAGTTTTTGGGCTGAAAGGAGCTTCACGTGAACATCAGAGTGCGGATTAACGGCGCGGCCCGCGAAGATGAAGTTGAGCCGCGGCTGCTGTTGGTCCATTACCTTCGGGACGTCGCTGGGCTGACGGGAACGCATATTGGCTGTGAGACGTCCATATGCGGCGCGTGCACGGTTTTGATGAACGGCGAGGCCGTCAAGAGCTGCACGCTTTTGGCCGTGCAGGCGGACGGAGCGGAAATTACAACCATTGAAGGGCTGACCGCCGAGGATGGCCGGCTCCATCCCTTGCAGCAAGGGTTCTGGGAAGAGCACGGCCTGCAATGCGGCTTTTGCACGCCGGGGATGATTCTGGCTGCGCATCAATTGCTCAGCCGCAACCCGCGCCCGTCGCGGTCGGAAATTCGCCGGGCCCTGGAAGGCAATCTCTGCCGCTGCACCGGCTATCAGCACATCGTGAAGGCGATCGAGTGGGCGGCGGAGAAAATGGGCGGGAGCACTTCGTGAGGACGAATCGCTTACTGTATTCGTCCACCGGCGCTCGCGAGGGGTGATTTTTCGATGAGGTGAACCATGTCCGTCAAGCTTCTTGGTGAACGCATCAAACGAAAAGAAGACCCTCGTCTCATCCAAGGTCGCGGGCACTACGTGGACGACCTGCCGTTGTGCAACATGCTGTACTTGGCTTTTGTCCGCAGCCCTCACGCGCACGCCCAAATCAAATCTATCCAGTTGGAAGAGGCTCGCAAAATGCCGGGGGTGGGGGCCATCTACACGGGAAAGGACCTCGATGGCCGGTTAGGCTTGATTCCTTGCGCGGCTGGGATTGAAGGACTGAAGATTCCTGACCACCCTTGCCTGGCGCTTGGGCGGGTGCGATACGTCGGCGAGCCGGTCGCCGTGGTGGTGGCGAATAATCGCTACCAGGCTGCCGACGCCGCCGCCAAGGTGGAAGTGGATTACAATGCTTTGCCGGCCGTCGTTGACATGGACAGGGCCGTCGCGCCCAGCTCGCCGCTGGTCCACGAGTCATTGGGAGACAATATGGCTTTTGTCGCCAAGCTCGAGGGCGGAGACTGGAAAGCGGTGGAAGCGGACGCGAGCGTCAAAGTCCTCAAGCAGCGGCTCGTCAATCAACGCCTGGCCCCGCTATCTATGGAGACGCGCGGGGTGGTGGCCAGCTATTCGCCTGGAGAAGACACGCTGACGGTCTGGTCCTCGACTCAAATTCCGCACTTGCTCAAAACCCAACTGGCGGTGATGACCGGCACGGACGAAGCTCGCGTGCGCGTCATCGCGCCGGAAGTCGGCGGAGCCTTTGGCAGCAAGTTGAACGTTTACGCGGAGGAAGGCGTGGCTTGTTTTGTCTCGCGGCAATTCGGCCAGCCGGTCAAGTGGATTGAAAGCCGGCGGGAAAATCTGATGGCCACGATTCACGGGCGCGATCAGATTGACGATTTGGAGATTTATTACCGTCCGGATGGCAAAGTCGTGGGGCTGAAATGTCGGATTTTGGCCGACCTCGGTGCCTACCATCAGCTTCTTACGCCGGCCATTCCAACGCTCACCGCGCTGATGATTCTCGGCTCCTACAACATTCCGGCTGTCTTCGTGGAAACCAAGGGGCTTTTCACCAACAAAATGGCGACCGACGCATACCGCGGGGCGGGGCGACCTGAAGCCACCTACATCATCGAGCGGGTGATGGATCTGGTGGCGCTTGAGTTGAAGCTTGACCCCGTGGAGATACGGTTGAAGAATTTTCCGCCGCCCGGGAAAGACATTGTGCTGGCGACGGGCGTGAGTTATGACACGGATAATTATCAAAAAACGCTCAAAAAGGTTCTGACGCTTTCAAGCTACAAGAAATTGCGCCGCGAGCAGGCGCGCCTGCGGAAAAAGGGGAAGTATCTCGGCATTGGACTTTCAACCTACGTCGAGATTTGCGCCATGGGACCGTCCAGCCGGATGCCGGCGGGCGGATGGGAAAGCGGCACGGTTCGCGTCGAACCCACCGGCAAGGTTACGGTGCTCAGCGGAACGTCGCCCCACGGCCAGGGCGAGGAAACCAGCTTCGCGCAGATTGTGGCGGAAGAACTCGGCGTGCCTTATGACGACGTGACGGTCTATCACGGCGATACGAACCAGGTGCCGATGGGGATTGGCACATTCGGCAGCCGCACGACGGCGGTAGGCGGGACGGCGATTTACCTTGCCACGCAGCGAATCAAGAGGAAAATGGCTCGGCTGGCAGCCCACAAGCTCGGCGTGAAGCCCGGCGAGATGGTCTTCCGCGACGGCAAAGTGGAGCGCGAGGATGGTTCAAAATCCATGAAGTTCGCGGAAGTGGTAGGCGAAGCTTATTTCGCCAAGCAACTTCCCTCCGGCGTCGAGCCGGGCCTGGTGGAAAATTTTGTCTTCGAGCCGCCTAATTACACCTATCCGTTCGGCGCTCATGTGGCCGTGGTGGAAGTGGATGGCGAGACCGGCGAAGTGAGCCTGCGCAACTATTACGCCGTGGACGATTGCGGCCGCATCCTCAACCCCATGCTGGTGGACGGACAGATTCACGGCGGGCTGGCGCAAGGCATCGGCCAGGCGCTCTGGGAAGAGCACGTTTATGACGAAAATGGGCAGCTTTTGACCGGGACGCTGATGGATTGCGCCGTGCCCAAGGCACATCAGCTCTGCTGGTTTGAAACCGCCAACACCGAGACGCGAACGCCCGTGAATCCGCTAGGCGTCAAAGGCGTTGGGGAAGCGGGGACGATCGGTTCGACGCCGGCCATCGTCAACGCGGTGATAGACGCGCTCCAGCCGTTTGGGGCGCGACACTTGGATATGCCGCTCAAGCCGGAGAAGGTCTGGAGGATTTTGAAACAAGGGCCGGCCCAGGCAGCCTGATGTCCTTGCCTGGCGGGATTGGGCCGCGAGGAGTTCGAAATGATTCCCGAACCTTTTGAATATCACGCTCCTCATTCGCTGGCCGAGGCCACACGGCTAGCGAGCGAGCTCGGCGAACAGGCCAAGCTCCTGGCGGGCGGCCATAGCCTGCTTCCTATGATGAAATTGCGTCTGGCCGCGCCACGGCACGTCATTGACCTCGGTCACTTGCAGGAGTTGCGATACATCCGCGAAGCGGAGGAAAAGATCGAAATCGGCGCGCTGGCCACGCACTTTCAGATTGAGTCGTCCGCCCTGCTGAATGAGAAATGTCCCTTGCTGGCGGACACCGCCCGTGAGATTGGCGACCCTCAAGTTCGCAACCGCGGCACGTTGGGAGGAAGTCTCGCGCACGCGGACCCGGCTGGCGATTGGCCTGCGGCCATGCTGGCGCTCGACGCCGAGCTCCAAGCAGTGAGCGCCCAAGGAGAGCGATGGATCGCGGCCCGCGACTTCTTTGTCGGGCTGATGAGCACGGCGCTCGCGCCTGGCGAAATTCTGGCGACGATCCGAGTGCCCACACTTCCTGCGCGCAGCGGCGACGCTTATTTCAAGTTTCGCCATCCCGCTTCCGGTTTTGCGGTGGTGGGAGCGGCCGTCCGGGTGAAACTTTCCGAAGCGGGCCATATCGAGCAAGTGGCAATTGGCGTGACTGGTGTCGGGGCTAAGGCTTATCGAGCGGCAGACGTTGAACGGGAACTGGTTGGAAAATCCCCGACTGCGCGACGACTGGTGGAAGCGGCGGCCCACGCCGCCGACGGCGTGGAGCCTAACGCGGATTTGTTCGCTTCGGCGGAATATCGCCACCATTTGGCCGCGGTCTATGTTCGCCAGGCGCTTGAGCGCGCGCTCGAAAAGGCCCGCGCCTGAGCGCGGAAAAATCGGCAATGAAAATTGAAGGCTCTTGGAAACTCGCCGCGCCGCGCGAGACGGTCTTTCGGCAACTCATGGATCCCCGGTTCTTGGCGCGATCTCTGCCGGGTTGTGAAAAGCTGGATCCCTTGCCCGACGGGAGCTACCAGGCGACGCTTAAGATCGGCGTTGGCGCGATGAAGGGGACTTATCAAGGCCGAGTCGAGATCGTGGACGCCTTGCCGCCTGAATCATTCCGAATAAAGGTAGAGGGTAAAGGCGCGGGGGGATTTGTGAAGGGCGAGGGAAAGATTTCCCTAACTGCCGAAAACGGAGAAACCCTACTGAATTACACCGGAGAGGCTCAGGTCGGGGGCGTGATCGCCAGCGTCGGCCAGCGCATGATCCAGGCCGCCGCCCGGCAAATCGTGGATCAGTTTTTTGCAGCCTTTTCCCGGACGCTTCTTCCTTCGCCAGCGTCTTCCACCCCGAGCGGCGGAGCTGGTTCGCCCGCGAGCTGAAGGATCGCGACGTCCTGCCTTGCCAATCCAATCCCGCCGATTGACTTCGTCCGCCACGCTGTTTAACCTAACGGAAAGAGCATGGATATTTACGAGGAAATCGCGCGGCTTCGCAAGCATGGCCGCAAGGCGGCCCTGGCGACGATTATCCAAGTGCAGGGCTCCATTCCCAGCTACGAAACCTCCAAATTGCTGGTGCGCGAGGACGGTTCCATTTTAGGGACCGTGGGCGGAGGCTGCGTGGAGGCGGAAGTTTGGGCGGTGGCGCAAGACGTAATGCGGGAGGAAAAGCCGCGGCGATTACACTTCAACCTCAATGCCAGTCCCGAATACGACACGGGTTTGGTTTGTGGCGGCTCGCTGGACATCTTCATTGAGCCCATCCTGGCGATTCCGACCCTTTATTTGTTTGGCGGCGGACACGTTTCGCTGGCGGTCGAGCCGGTCGCGCGGCTGGCGGGTTTTGACTCGGTGGTCGCCGACGACCGCGAGGCCTTTGCGAACGCGGAGCGTTTTCCCCACGCCGTCGCCACCTATGCCGGAACATGGGAGCATATTTTCCCTCGGCTAACCCCGAACGACCTTTCTTACATACTCATTGCCACGCGAGGCCACAAAGCCGATCTCACTTGTCTGCGATGGGCCCTCGGCACGCCCGCGCGGTTTATCGGCATGGTAGGCAGCCGACGCAAGCGGATCGAGTTCAACAAGATTTTAGCCAGTGAAGGCACGCCGGAAAGCCAGCTTGAGCGGATTCACTCTCCTGTGGGCTTGGATATCGGCGCGCTCACGCCGGAGGAGATTGCCGTGGCCACGGTGGCGGAAATGATTGCGGTACGGCGCAATGCCCAGAGTTCGGTTCCGTCTCTCGCCACCAAGCCCAAGACGGAGATAGCTCCATGAGCCAGCCGCCGGCCATCGCGGGCTTGATTCTCGCCGCCGGGGCTTCCGAACGGATGGGTTTTGACAAAGCCCTGGCGAACCACCACGGCCGAAGTTTTCTCGAAACCATCATCACTCGCCTGCGCGAAGCCAGCCTTGAGCGGCTTGCGGTCGTGCTCGGCCACCATGCGGACCAGATTCAACAAGCTGTGGATCTCTCCGGTGTTCAAGTGGTAGTCAATCGCGAATATCACTTGGGCCAGACTTCGTCCCTGCGAGCGGGCCTGCGCGCGCTGGAGAGCCAGAACCTCGACGCCATCGTCCTCTGCCTGGTGGACCATCCGACGGTGGCATCGAGCACGATCCGTCAGCTCATCCACGGCTACCTTGAATCTCGGTCCGCGGTCGTCGTTCCCACGTTTAAGGGCCGCCGCGGACATCCGGTGATTTTGACCCGAGAGCTGTTCGATTCTCTCGCGGCTCTTCCGCCGGGCCGGGGCGCGAACAGCGTGGTTCGCCAATACTCCGCGCAAACCCTCGCCGTTGCGGTGGATGACCCCGGCGTCGTGCTCGATATCAATGATCCTCAAATGCTGGCGCAGCTTGGGTGAAAGGGGTGTTATGCGAGTTTTTCCAGCAGCCCGCGCAAGCATTCCGCGGCGAGCACGGCCGCGTGGCGGGAGGCCGGAGGAAGGCCGTCGAGCGCTTCTTCAATTTCTTCCGGGGAAAGCGGGCGGAGTTCGCTCGTCGTCTTTCCTCGAATCCATTCCGCAAGCCAAGACCCGCAAGCGATTGCCGGCACGCAGCCTTGCGCCTTGAATTGGCTTTCAGCAATTCGTGAGCCTTCCTGCACCACCCAAAGCTTCAGCGTGTCGCCACAAATGGGATTGGCCGCTTCGATCACGGCGGTCGGGCGTTCAATCTCGCCGACGTGCCGCGGATGATGGAAGTGGTCAAGGATTTTCGCGGAGTACATGAAGGTCGAACCCTAAAGCCGGCAGAGGCTTTCCCCGCTCCGGCGATTCACCCGGAATGGCGAAAGTGGACGATTTCGCCGTCGCGCACCCGGTACTCTTTCCCTTCCAGCCGCAAAGTTCCGTGATTGCGCGCTTCCGCCAGACTGCCGGCGGCGATCAAGTCTTCGTAGCGAACCACCTCCGCCCGAATAAAGCCTTTTTGGATGTCGGAATGGATTTCTCCCGCCGCCTCGAGCGCCGTCGCTCCTTCGCTGAGCGTCCACGCGCGACACTCATCTTCACCCACGGTGAAGAAAGAGATCAATCCGAGCAGGCGGTAGCTTGAACGTATCAACCGCGTGACAGCGGATTCCTGAAGGCCATAGCTTGCCATGAGCTCTCGAGCCTCGGCGCCTTCGAGCTCGGCGAGTTCAGCTTCGACCTGGCCGGAAATGGCGGTGACTGCCGTTCGGCTGCGCTGCTTGAGACCCGCTTGAGCGGCCAAGTCTTCCGTCGCGCGCGTCCGCTCGGCGTCCTTTTCGCCCAGGTTCAGAACGTACACCATGGGCTTGAGCGAGAAAAAAGTGAAGCCCTTCAAGAGGCGTTCCTCTTCGGCGGAGAAGCCGACCTCGCGCAACGGCTGCTGGCGTTCGAGCGCCTGACGCGCTTTAGCGAGCGCGCTCTGCTCTTTCTCGAGGGTTGGAGTTTTTTGTTTTTTCAAATCCTTATCCAGGCGTTCGAGGCGCTTTTCGACGACCGCAAGATCGGAAAGCATCAGCTCCAGCTCCACATTCTCGATGTCGCGCTGAGGGTCAACCTCGCCGCTCTCATGCGGCACCACCGGGTTTTCAAACGCTCGAACCACGTGGGCGAGCGCATCCATCTCCCGCAGAGCCGCGGCCTCGGTCCCGGACCTCGCCAGCTCAATCACGCTGCCGGGCGTGTCCACGTATTCGATGCTGGCGTAAACCGTTTTCTTGGGATGGTACATCTCCGCGAGACGGTCCAGTCGGGCGTCCGGAACGTGAACCACGCCGATTTGCGCGTCCGCTTTTGCCGCCAGCCGTCCCCGCTGGGCGCGAGTGAGTATGCTGAACAGCGTCGTTTTGCCGGTTTGACCCAGCCCCACAATCCCGATTTTCAGCAATCCAGCCCCTTGGCGCGATGAGTTCATAATGAGCGCGCCCTCAAATTTTAAGTGTACCACGCGCCAAGCCATGCCGGCTCGCGGGCGACGATGAGCCGCAGTACTTTGGTACTATGGCCCGGCGGGGATGATCACCTAGAATTGACCTTATCAGAAGGGTTGATTCTTGGCTCACGCGGCGCTATAGTAGCGCAATTGCGGAAGGTAAGGGGGGAGCATGAAACGCAAATTTTCTTGTTTCGCAATGGCTGTCGCTTTGGTCACGGCAGCCGGAGTGGCGTGGGCGGGCGGACAAGAGCCGCGGCCTGGCACGGTGATCGTTCCACCGTCCAACATCGAACGGCCGCAAGATATCGGCAAACGATCGCACACCAACTTCCTGATCTTTATCCCCGCGGCCAGAAGCTCGAAGCAGCCCTCACCTGCAAGCAGCTCAGGGCCCGGCGGCGAAACGCCCGGCTCGCTTTCCTGTGTCTATCAAACATGGGCCGGACAGGTTTCGGGCTGCCCTGTTACGAACGGCTCGGGCTACAACTCGCCGAGCGGCGGCACGAACGTCATCGCCATCGTGGACGCTTACGACTATCCAACGGCCGCGAGCGATTTCCAGACGTTCTCCCAGCAATTCGGCTTGCCCTATGGCAACGAGTGCGGTCCCAATGACAACGAGCCCTGCTTTACGCAGGTTTATGCCACCGGCTCGCAGCCCAAAGCCAATTGCAGTTGGGCGCAGGAAGAATCGCTCGACATCGAGTGGTCTCACGCCATGGCGCCGCACGCGCAAATCGTTCTGGTGGAAGCCGCGTCCAACAGCAATTCCAATCTGATGCAGGCGGTGCAAGTGGCGAGCAACGAGGTCATGTGCGGGCCAGTCACCAGCTCCAGTCCAATCACGAGCTGCTCCAGTGGCACCGGCACGGGCGAAGTTTCCATGAGCTGGGGCAGCAGCGAGTTTTCGTCCGAGTCCTCATACGACGGCTACTTCACCGGCCCGGGCGTCACCTATTTTGCTTCGAGCGGCGACAGTGGCGGCAAGGTCATTTGGCCCTCCGCATCCCCCAACGTCGTTTCAGCCGGCGGGACCACGGTCAATCGGAACAGCAGCGGCGACTTCACCGGCGAATCAACCTGGAGCAGCGCCGGTGGCGGGCCGAGCAACGACGAATCCATGCCCAGCTACCAAAACATCACTTCTGACATCAATACGACCGGCATGAGAGGAACACCCGACATTTCTTTCGACGCCAACCCCGCCTCCGGCGTCTCGGTTTTTGACAGCACTTCTTGTCAGGGCCTCGTGGACTGGATGGTTTTCGGCGGGACCAGTGTTGCCGCCCCGTCGCTTTCCGGCATCTCCAATGAATCGGGAGCGTTTGACGGCGGCTGGGATAACGGCGGCAACAGCTCCAGCGTGCAAAGCAATCTCTACTCGAACTACGGAACGGACACTGATTTCAGCACCAACCCGGCCACATGCTCTTACACGTCCTCGACCCCGTTTTACGACATTACGCAGGGTTCGGCGGGCACTTATCCCGCCACTGCCTGCTGGGACTTTGCCAGCGGCATTGGTACCGATCGCGGTCTGACCGCATTTGGCAGCGGCTCAACCTCGCCGAGCTTCTCCTTGTCGGCGTCTCCCACGACCCTGTCCCTAACCGACAATTCCTCCGGCACGAGCACAATCAGCGTGACGCCCTCGGGCGGGTTCACGGGCACAGTCGGCTTGACGACCAGCGCGCCGAGCGGCCTCACCGCCTCCCTTAGCTCAGCTTCACTCTCCTATTCGGGCGGCTCGTATAACACTTCCACGCTGACCGTCACGGCCAGCAGCACCGCCCCGGCAGGAATTTACACGGTCACCGTCACCGGTAGCAGCGGTAGCCTTAGCAGCACAACCAACATTACAGTGACCGTGTTGGGGGTGTCGTCGCTCACGCTCAGCCCCAGCACCGTCACGGGCGGCACTTCGGCCACCGGCACAGTTACGCTCAGCGCCGCGGCGCCGTCCGGCGGAGCCTCGGTTGCCCTCAGCAGCAACAACTCCGCGGCGCAGGTTCCCTCAAGCGTTACCGTTGAATCGGGATACACCAGCGCAACCTTCACTGTCACCACGAGCACGGTAAGCAGCTCAACCTCCGCCACTATCAGTGCTAGCTTGGACGGGTCGAGCCAATCGGCCACTATAACCGTAAGCACGGCTTCGACAGGCAGCTTCTCCGTTTCTGCCTCGCCTGGCAACGTCGTGCTGAAGGGTGGTGGCACAGCCTCTTATACCGTGACCGTCGCTCCCTCCGGCGGGTACACGGGGACAGTGGATTTGAGCATGACGGCGTCGCCCACGGGCCCGACCGGCGTCTTCAGTCCCGCTTCGATCACCGGCGGTTCCGGATCTTCGACGCTGACCGTAACGGTCAGCGCCAAGGGGAACTACACGCTGACGATTACGGGCACCGACAGCGTGAATTCCAGCCTGACCAGTTCAACCACGGTCGGGCTCAAGGTCCACTAGCGCCTTCTGCGCTCGCCAGAGGGTGCCTCGTCATCACCGGCGTGAGCTTGAGCAACACGGCGACTGTATCGCTCGCCGTTAAATCTTAACGGCCAGATGCGCCCCTTTTTCGTAAGGGCGAGCTTGCCTGCGTGGGGTGCTGTCATCTGCCACCGACTGCGTCGAGCCTTCGCCCTTTCCGTCTCCCTTGAGGCTGCTGACTTCCCTTAAAAATCATGTAATTTATTGATTCTAAATGGTGAACCTCAGCAGCAAACCTTACGATGGCATTTACTATCCGATATCTGGCCCGATAGGCTAAAAACACGCCTGGCCTAATCCCTTTCAATTATTGACAGCCGTGCAGGTTACAGGCTAGCGTCCTGCAATGCTCATGTGCGGCGAGACTCGCGGGCTTTCCATGCGCGAATACGTGACCCAGATAGCGGAGGAGATCTCCGCGCGGGTGAACCATCAGCGCGAGACGATGCTCAAGCTGCTCGAAGCCGAGGAGCGAGCCGACGGCCCGATTCCCTATTGTCCACTGGTGGATTGCTCCCCGCGTCGGAAATATCGCGCCGCTCTGACCGAAGCCGTGCGCGTGCTCGAGGAGACGCGCCGGTCGTTCAAGTCGAAGCAGTTGGAGGATTTGCGCAAGAAGCTGCAAGCGGTGCTGGCGGAAGACGCCGATCGAAGTTTGTAGGTTGCTAGACTGAGCAGGGTCTGATCGTCTGACGGCCTTGGCCACCGGGCTAAGGCAGTGCGGGCGTAACCAAACGGCTGTCGTGGTAAGAATGCGACGCAGCCGGCGCGGTTACGCCCTTTTTTTATTTCTCCGAGCTTTGCCAAGCGAGCTGACGCGAAGCCCGCCCTCGCTCGAGAGCCGGCCATTGGGCTGCGAGCGGGCGTGCGCGGCAGTTTACCGGAGGTTGGATATGGAACCAACGGCTCACGGCCCCGTTCCCATTCGTCATTCTTTTCTTCATGAAAAAGGGATTTTCAAGTTTAGCTGGCTGAGCGGGGCGCTGATCTTTCTTGCGCTCAGTGGATTGGCCATTTGGCTGGCGCCGTTTAGCGTGGCGACGGAAGTCTCGGTTCTGGTTCATGCCGCGCTGGGCGTGGTCATTTTGATTCCCCTCACCCTCTGGCAGGCAAGTCACTGGCTGGCCACGCGCAAAGTGCGGCGCTCGTTTCGGAAATTCTGCGCCTATACCGGCTTTTGGACGATGGCCGTCACCACGGTTTCGGGTGTGGTCCTTACCTGGCAAGCGGCGTTCACCTTATTCACCAGCCATTTCTGGGATCGCGTGCATTTGTGGAGCGGGATTGCGGCGCTGCCCTTCCTTGCCTATCACGTTTATCCGCACGCCAAAAAGGCCAACAACGGCTTGAACACGACCAACGGACAGCCCGACTTTGTTCCGCCGGATTTCCGGCCTGGCCGGCGTCACATGTGGGCGATGGCTGGCGCGACGGTCGCGCTGCTCGTCATCTTGGTCGGAGGGCTGACGGTTGCCTACGACGCTTACGCTCCGGACTTCAGCCATTACAAACTGCCGGCCGGATACAAAATGCCTTACGGCAAAGACCCGTTCGCGCCCAGCATGGCCATGACGGCGAGCGGAGGACCCGTCGCCCCTCAGCTCCTCGCTGGATCGAAATCCTGCGGCGCCTCGGGATGCCACACGGAAATTTATGATGAATGGCGGTCGAGTCCGCACCGATGGTCATCGGAAGACAAATTCTTCCAGGCCGTGCAGGCGGCGTTGATCCATGCGGAAGGCGCGCCGGCCACTCGTTACTGCGCCGGCTGCCACGATCCCGTTTCGTTGCTTTCCGGTTACAAAAATGCGAGCACCAGCATCGAAGCGCCTGGATTCAAAGAGGGCAGTTCGTGCGTGGCGTGCCATTCCATGCAGCGCGTGGACGTGCAAGGCAACGGCAACTACGTCTGGGCGCCGCCGGAGCCGTACCTGTTTGAATATAAAAATGCGGGCGAAGCGACCTTGTTGACCCACTTTCTGATTCGCGCTTATCCTAAGCAACACGATACGGACTACAACCTGACGCTCGTCAAGAATCCGGTCTCTTGCGCATCCTGCCACAAGCAATTTATCAACAAGCAGATCAACCACGTTGGGTTCGTGCAGCTTCAAAACCAATACGACGAATGGCGGCTGGGCAAATGGAACGCGAACCCCAATCCCGCCGACCGTCTGCGTTGCCAGCAATGTCACATGTGGCTCACCAAGGCCCCCAGCGTGGCTCTGGCGGATCCTTACGATTTGAAGCACGGACGCGGGCTAGAAATTCGCAACCACTGGTTTGCCGCCGCCAATCAAGTCATGCCGGCGATGCTCCACGTTTATGGCTGGCGCGCCCAAACCGCGCGCGTCCTCCAATGGCTGAAGGGTGAAAAATACGTTCCAGAAATTGCCAAGATCTGGCCGAAAGGTCCTGTGATCCCACTCCGGGTCATCGCGCCGCCTTCGATTCGGCCGGGGCAGCAAGCCGATGTGCGCGTGGTGCTGACCAACAACAAAGCAGGACACGGCTTTGCCACGGGGCCGCTGGATTTGATCCGTGCCTGGGTGGCCGTCGAGGTTCGGGACGCGAAGGGTCGCGTGATTTACCATTCAGGCCAACTGACAGCGCAAAACCACGTTGAGCCGGGCACGCTCGTTTTGAGAGCCATCGGGGTGAATCCGGAAGGAAAGCCGGTGGTGCGCCATCATCTGTGGCATT
>JAJYNF010000044.1 GCA_021786455.1 Acidobacteriota bacterium | reverse complement strand
AACGCGAACAGACGCTGAACCAGTTGCTGGTGGAAATGGACGGTTTTGAGTCGAACGAAGGCGTGATTCTAATCGCTGCGACCAACCGCCCCGACGTCCTGGATCCCGCCTTATTGCGCCCAGGACGTTTCGACCGGCGCGTGGTTGTGGCGCGGCCGGATGTCGGCGGTCGCGAGGCCATTCTCAAGGTTCATACCCGAAAGATTCCCCTCGGACCGGATGTGGACCTTTCCATGCTGGCCCGCGGCACCCCGGGTTTCTCCGGCGCCGACCTTGCCAATCTGGTGAACGAAGCTGCGCTGTTAGCCGCCCGTCAGAACCGTAAGCAAGTCGTCATGGCTGATTTCGAGTCGGCTAAAGATAAGGTCTTGATGGGGCCGGAGCGGAAATCCATGATCCTCTCCGATGAGGAAAAGCGCAACACCGCTTACCACGAGGCGGGCCATGCCCTGGTGGCGGCGATGATTCCCCACGCCGACCCGCTGCATAAAGTCACCATTATTCCTCGCGGCATGGCGCTTGGCGTCACCATGCAGTTGCCGCTGGACGATAAGCACACCTACACGCGCGACTATCTGGAGTCGCAACTCGCCATCATGATGGGCGGCCGCGTCGCCGAGGAACTCTTCCTGAATCACATTACCACCGGGGCCGGCAATGACATTGAGCAAGCTACCAGCGTTGCCCGCCGAATGGTGTGTGAGTTTGGCATGTCGGACCTGGGACCGCTGGCCTTCGGCAAAAACCAGCAGGAGATTTTCCTGGGGCGCGACCTGGCCGTTCAGCGCGACTTTAGCGAGGACACGGCAATCAAAATTGACCAGGAAGTGAAGCGCTTCGTCATGAACGGCTACCAACGCGCCAAGGACATTCTCACGCAAAACCGCGAGTTACTCACGCGCATCGCCGATTATCTGCTGCACCGCGAGGTTTTGGACGCCAACGAAATCCGCATGATCATGGAGGGCAAGCCGCTGCCCGAACTCGAGCCGCCAGAGACTCCAAAGCCAGCCGTTCCGGAAACGACGGAGGTCCTCAAGCCTCAACCTTCGACTCCGGTTTCACCGGCTAGCCGCGAACGGCCTCAGCACGCCTAACGGCGCATGATGAAGGCTCGCCGGACGAGGTTGAGTCTCCCGGTTGCCTTAGACCCACCCTAAAAAGACGATCCGTTTCAAATTGTTTTCCCATTCCGAGGGTATCTGATTATACTCCTCTCCGATTGATTTGTAGCGAAAACCACTCAGGCGGCTTGAGAGGGCGCGCATGAAACCATACGTCGCGGAACTGGTCGGGACGGCGCTACTGGTTTTGCTCGGTGATGGGGCGGTCGCAGGTGTGTTGCTTGCCAAGTCCAAAGCGCAGGATTCTGGCTGGATGGTTATCACCACAGGCTGGGCGCTGGCGGTTGCAATTCCGGTTTATGCCGTCGGGCGGGTCAGCGGAGCTCACATCAACCCGGCGATTACTGTGGCGCTCGCTTTGACGGGCAAATTCCCTTGGAGCCAAGTTCCTGGCTATATTGCAGCCCAAATGTTGGGCGCATTCATTGGAGCGGCGCTGGTGTGGCTCGCCTATCTCGCTCACTGGCCCGCCACGCAGGATTCTTCACGCAAGCTGATGGTCTTTTCCACTGTCCCCGCCGTTCGCCGTTTACCGATGAACCTGCTCACGGAGATAATTGGCACGTTTGTGCTGGTTTTCGGGGTGATGGCGCTGGGTTCTTACCAGCCGGCCAACACTTCCGGTTTGACTCCGTTGCTGGTCGGGTTTCTGGTGTGGGCTATTGGTCTTTCACTCGGCGGCCCGACGGGCTATGCGATCAATCCGGCCCGTGACTTGGCGCCGCGAATCGCCCACGCGCTGTTGCCCATCGCCGGCAAAGGTAAATCCGATTGGGGCTACGCCTGGGTTCCCATTGTCGGGCCGTTTGTCGGCGGTGTGGCAGGCGCGCTCACTTATATGACGTTATATCCAAAATAGCATGAGCCCTGCCGCGAGGCAGAGCAGGAAAGATCGCTTCTTCCCTTAATGTCCGTTGCCCTTTTCAGCCACACGGGGGCACCGACGCGCAGGAAAAAGTCTGGACTTGCCACTCTAGAGGTGCGCCTATAGCGGTCGCTTACCGAATGCTAAATTACCTTTTAAGGCAGACCTTGCCTCTATGCGAGCTTGCCGGATGATCTGAACGGCGAAATGGATGCAACCCTGAGATCAGGATCGCGCACTTTGAGGCGAACGCCGCTCCGCGACTTTTGCTTCCATCATGCTTCCAAAATAACAGGAAAAATGGGGGTGAGAATGACGCAAAGTGCTGTGGGGCCGGCGAGATAGCGTCAGGTGAGTCCATCCATGAAAAGGCTGGCGTCGGCGGTTCAACTCCGTCCCGCGGCAGCATCTTTTCAATGCGGCCTCCGAAGCGGATCACCGCCGATGAACAAGCAGCGAGGACGAGGCTGGGACAGGGAGAGCCAGTAAAGTGCGGGTTACCTTGCGCGCCAACTGGGAAAGAGCTCCGTGGCGGAGCTCATCGGAAGTGAACCAACGTAGGGGCTCGCCATGGCCGTGTGACGTTTCACTTGCGAGTTGTCGCCGTAATCGCCGCCGGAACGAAAAGCGGGCTGCGTTGACTCGATAGATACGGGCGTAGATAGAGCGGTAGGTAATGTGGTGGCGGAGCTCGGCGATTGCGGGAGACGATTCAAAAGGGCCAATAGTCAAAGCGGCGAGTCTGTGCCGGAGTGACGCCCAAGCCTGCGATTCGGACGGTCCGAAGGCAGAGGGAAAGTTCCAAAGGTCTGGCATGAGCCCTTCATCTAATCCTTTCACCAAAAGCACGCGACCACCTCGGCAGACCACGCCAATGGCCAGGTTTCGGGTTTCCGGGGGACGCCGTGAAGCCGGCGCAGGAAATGACTCGGCTTGGCCAAGCCGCCCTGCGCGGCAATAATGCTGCAAGGGACACTCCGGGCATCGAGGCTGGCGCGGCCGGCAGATTGTTTGGCCAATTTCCATCAAAGCCTGATTGAAATCACCCGGATGCCGTCGCGGAAGCAACTCATTCGCTCGATGCTCGATCGCGCGGCGAAATTCTGCCTGGTGGATATTTCCGCGCAATGCCAACACCCGCGACATAACCCGCGCCACGTTGCCGTCGAGGACTGTGTAGGGTTGCGCAAAGGCGATGCTAAGAATAGCTCTCGCCGTATAGTCTCCGACGCCGGGGAGCGAGCGAACAGATTTCCAGTCACGGGGAAAACAGCCATTATGTTCACGCACAAGGGCTTGCGCGGCACGATGAAGATCGCGAGCCCTCCGGTAGTAGCCAAGCCCCGACCAAGCCGCGAGGACTTTCTCGGGCGGAGCCTTAGCGAGCGCCCGGACATTCGGAAAAGTACGGATGAAGCGGCGGTAATAGGGAATGACCGCGTCCACCTGTGTTTGCTGCAACATGATTTCGGATAGCCAAACGCGGTATGGATCTCTGGTTGTTCGCCAAGGAAGTGGGCGGGCGTTTTTGTGGAACCATCGGAGAAGGCCGCGGCGCAGGCTGGCAACCTGTCCGGTGGAAAGTGAGTTGGACATCCTCAATGCGGTTTTGTGCTCCGAAAGCACATCGTACCCTTCACTCGACGCCGAAATGCACTCGCCGAAGACGGCTGGCGCGGCTATCTGCCTTTCAAGCTCGTATTTCCAGAACGTAAGGAAACTGATTTAGGGCTGAGCGCCCTTCTCCCCGCTGCTCAATCGCTGGCCGACCGCGGCGCTCTGCCCAGACACTCTCCGCACCCCGCAGCGGGACAAGCACGGGAGCGCGCTGCGGGATCATAATAGGGGTGAGTTTACCCGTCACGCGCGCCACGCACCTCACGCCATGCCGGTTGC
>JAJYNF010000156.1 GCA_021786455.1 Acidobacteriota bacterium | reverse complement strand
TAAATTGATCTGCCGCTCGTATGGCCGGAAACCCTTCACCCTAATCGTCACCTCGTAGATGGCCTTGGGGACGTCCTGTATCTCGAATCCCCCCGTGGGGTTCGTTGGCTGTTGCTCAACAATCTCGCCATCCAAGGTTTTCAGGAAAACCATCGTCCCCGGAGGAGGGGGTCCCCCTTGATCGCTTCGAACATGGCCCTCAACGGTTGCCCGCGTCCTAAATGAGCTCATGCTTCCGAACCCTTGCGCTTTTGCGACGTGGATGCTTGTGCCAGCGCCGATCAGGAATGCGAGTAGCGCAAGCCCGTGGCTCGAGAATCGGTCAACGGAGCGGAGGCCCATAAAATTCACCCTCCACCTTGGTGTTTGCTGCTCAACCCCCACAAGGCCAACTAGGCGAACTCTATCACTCCGGAGCGCAGAAGGCAACTTTGTTTTTCGTGGGAAGATATCAACGCCAGCAGGACCTGTCAGCCGGGTGGCGCTTCGCCAAGGCCGCTCGCCGATGTCAGGAAATAACCTCCTGCAAGTCATGCATGAATTACGGCTACAATTGGAAATGGGATGAGCTCCGAATGGAAAGCTCGGCTTGGCTTGGTCGGGCTCACGACCGCCCTGACCGCCATGGGTCTATCCAGAATGGCCTCGTTTGGCGCGCCAGTTCGGCCAATTCAAACCCGCGCGCCCGAGGATATCACCAGCCAGCCGGCTGCCGCGAATCGGGATAGTGAGCTGCAAGAAGAAGCAGGACAAATCCTTGAGCAGATGAGCCGGATCACCGGCTTGCCGATTAAATCCCAAGTTCGTTACCGGGTGGTCAATCACGCGCAGGTCGAGCAATATATCATCCATAACCTTCGGTCCCAGTACACGCCCGCGCAGTTTCATATTCAGGAAGCCATGCTCATGGCCTTTGGGCTCGTGCCACCGGATTTCAACCTTCGGAAATTCCTCATCGCCTTTTATACGGAGCAGGCCGCGGGATTTTACGATCCGAAAACCAAAACCATGTACATTGCGCGCTGGCTCCCCCAGGCCATGCAATCCATGGTCCTGGCGCACGAATTGACGCACGCGTTGCAGGATCAGAATTTTGGATTGGAGGAATTCCTCAACGCCGCGCGGCGGAACGACGATGCTTCTGCGGCCCGACAAGCGTTCGTCGAAGGTTATGCGACGGCCGCGATGGTTCAACAAATGATTGAGCCAGCCCGGTTGGGCAATTTCTTCTCCATTCGCGCCCTGTTGGGCCCGGTGCTGGCCGGTCAGATCGCGCAGTTTCCGGTTTTTTCAAAAGCGCCTTTCTTCCTTCGCTACGAATCCCTTTTCCCCTATGCGCAAGGCGCCGCTTTTGCTCAGGACGCGCTCCGGCAAGGTGGTTGGAAGCAACTCAACGCTGTGTTTAATGACGCGCCTGAAAGCACTAAAGATTTTTTCGACCCGCAGATTTATTTCCAACACGTCCAGCTCCCGAAGCTCGCTTTGCCCCAGCCGAAATCGCTTGAACATGCGAAAAACATGGTCTTTCTGGAGGAAAATACCTTGGGCGAATTGGGCATATACACGCTCGTTGGACAATTGATCTCGCAGGAGGAAGCTCGCAAGATTTCACCGGGGTGGCTTGCCGACCGGTACCTCTTGTACCAAAATCGCCGGACCGAAGGATACGCCGTCGTGGGGAGCACGCTGTGGTCCGAACCCGCGTTTGCGCAGGAGTTTTTTCACGACGAGGTAACTATTCTCAGGAAAAAATATCCCACCCTGCGAACGCGAGGGGGTTCAACCGACGGAAGATTTCTTGGAAGAACCTCGAAGGGCGACGTCATGGTTCTGCTCGAGGGAAGCGCGGTCGAGTGGGCCGAAGGCGTGCCCGCCGACCGAGCACGCGCAGTGCTCCAAGTTTTGCGTTCCCTGAAAAATGGCAGCGCCGTCGCAGGGGCAGTTCGGCGGGAAATTACTTCAGCAGGCTTATCAGCTCGGACTCACTGAGGGTGGGGATGCCGAGGGCTCGGGCTTTTTCCAGTTTTGAGCCAGGACCCTCGCCGAGAACAACGTAGTCGGTCTTCTTTGAGACCGACCCGATGACTCGGCCCCCGGCTTCTTCAATCCGCCGCGTAGCCTCGTCGCGCGCAAGGTGAGGCAGTGTCCCCGTGAGCACAAACTGCTTGCCGGCCAACTTGCCGGCGCTTTTGCGGGTGATAGCTTGTCCGAACTGGAGGCCGGCGCGTCGAAGCTTTTCGACGACCGAGCGGTTTCGTTCCTCGGCGAAAAAATCCCTGATGCCGGAGGCAATCTTCGGCCCCACTCCTTCCACCTCGCACAACTCTTCCCAGGAAGCTTGGCCGATTTTATCGAGTGAGCCGAAATGCTCGGCCAACAGGTTCGCCGTCCGCTCTCCCACGTAACGAATGCCGAGGGCGTATATGAGCCGACCGAGGTTGGCTTGCTTGCTGGCGGCAATTTGGTCGAGCAGATTTTGTGACGATTTGTCTCCCATCCGCTCAAGGGCTGTTAACTGCGCAGGAGTCAGTTGGTAAAGGTCGGCAACGTCTTTGACCAAGCCTCGCTCGACGAGTTGATCCACCAGCGATTCGCCCAAGCCGTCTATATCCATGGCGCGGCGGCTCGCGAAATGAAGCAGCGATTCCTTGACTTGGGCTGGGCAGGCAGTGTTCACGCAACGGTAGGCCACCTCGCCTTCCGCGCGCCGCACGTCTCCGCCGCAAACCGGGCAGCGTGGAGGCATTTTGAATGCGCGGCCGTCGGGATTAGAGCGAACCACTTTGACGACCTGCGGGATGACTTCCCCGGCTCGCTGGATGAGAACCGTGTCGCCGATTTTGACTTTAAGCCGCTCAACCTCATCCATGTTGTGGAGCGTAGCATGGCTCACGGTAACGCCGCCCAAATCCACGGGTTCCAGGTCAGCCACGGGAGTAAGTGTTCCTGTCCTCCCAACTTGGGCGCGAATATCCACTACCCGCGTGGTGACTTGGCGGGCGGGATACTTGTAGGCGATGGCCCATCGGGGCGACTTGGCTGTCGTGCCCAACTCCTCCCACAGGCGAGTGTCATTCACTTTCACCACCACGCCGTCAATTTCGTAGCCCAGCCCTTCTCGGGCGGTTTCATATTTCGACAGATAATCTTTCAGTTCCTCGAATTGCTTGATGACCCGGAAGTGCGGGTTGACTTTGAACCCCAACGTGGCGAGGGCATCAAGGGCCTGCGAGTGCTTGGCGACAGGCACGTGGCCTTCCACCAGGAGAAAGTAAAGAAACATTTCGAGGCGGCGGGCGGCGACAATCTTGGGGTCCAATTGGCGAATCGTTCCGGCGGCCGCGTTTCGCGGGTTGGCGAAGCGCGGCTCTCCGGCTGCCTCGCGGTCGGCGTTGGCTTGGCGGAACGCCTCCCAGGTCATGATGACTTCGCCGCGCACTTCGAACTGGGCGGGGCTGCCGACTTGGGCCAGTTTCTCAGGACTGACTCGCAACGGCACGGAACGAATGGTTTTAACATTGGCGGTCACGTCTTCCCCTTCCGTGCCATCGCCCCGCGTCACTCCGCGCGCCAGCCGACCATCCTCGTAGATGAGCGACATCGAAAGGCCGTCGAGCTTGAGTTCCGCGACATATTCGATATTCGAGCGGCCTGCCAGCTCGCGCACTCGCCGGTCCCAATCCGCCAGTTCCTCAAGAGAGTAGGTATTGTCCAAGCTCAACATGGGGGTGGCATGGCGCACGGTGACGAACTCTTTGGCTGGCGCGCCACCGACGCGCTGAGTGGGGGAATCCGGGGTGGCTAACTCCGGATGCTGGCGCTCGAGTTCTGCCAGCCGACCCATCATCCGATCGAACTCGAAATCGGAAATCTTCGGCTCGGTTTTTA
>JAJYNF010000306.1 GCA_021786455.1 Acidobacteriota bacterium | reverse complement strand
AACGGACTCGAACCGTTGACCTCTACCGTGTCAAGGTAGCGCTCTAACCGGGCTGAGCTACGGGCCTAAAAGAACTTAGCTAATTGACACTTGGCACTTGGGATGGATTTTGGGATTCGACTTCCCAAAAATCCGCCCCTTCGGGCTGTCTCACGCCGGGTTCCGGTAGTGCCATGGCGATAGACTCCAATGCTTGCCTCTGGGCTTCGGGCCGGAAGAGGCCGAAGCGCTTCGCCCTACGAATAGCCTTCCATGCGCTCCCATCCAAGACCTGAGCAACCGTAGTAAATGGCACGCCGTGCTAAGCATCTTGGTTGCTGCCGAATGCCAAAGATCATGGTAGCGCAATCCCGGCTATCCTGCCAGTATGCAAGCATTGCTCCAAGCAGTGGGCCAAAGGGTTGCCGGGAGCGTCAGATCAATATGGCCGTTCTCGCAAAAGCGGGAAACACGTAGCCAATAGGCCACGAGGCGGAAATCGTGAAGTCCGCATATCCCGCGCCACGCGCGGCAGGCGTCCGGGGAATGAGCCACCCGCTAGCGGTTTCAGTCCTGGTTTTGCCTACGGTCAAGACGCGCTTCACAAGGTCAACATCCTGCCCGGATCGCTTGCCCGCTTCGCTGTGGCGCCAGCCGTTGGGACCTCATGCCGACCGTTCCAGCGGTTCGATGGGAGGTAAGTCAAGCCGCCGATGAATCGCGTAAAGGACCAGTTCCAAGCGGTCGGAGACACCGACTTTGTCATAGATGGAGCGGAGGTGGTTCTTTACGGTCTGCTCTGTAATCGAAAGGCGCCGGGCGATTTCCCGGTTTCTCCACCCTTGCGTAAGGTAGCTGACGATTGTCTTCTCACGGCGCGTCAGCGTGTCCGCCGGACGTTTGCGCGGATTGCCAGCCGCGCTGAGCCCGGAGAGTCGCGCGAAGTGAGCTTTGGGCGCCCATACCTCTCCGGAAAACACTTTTCGTGCGCACTTGACAAACAGGTCCGGATCTACGGACTTGGAAATAATCCCTGCCGCCCCCATCTCTAAAAAACGGGGCGTTTCTTCCTCCAAACTCGAAGTGGTCATCACAACCACACGACACCGGGGAGCTTCTCGCTGTATGTTCTCCAGAAGTTCTTGATCGGTCAATTCGGATTGAAGAAACACCAGGTCGGGTTTGAACGATTGAACCGCTGCCACCGCTTGCATGGAATTTCCCGCCTGAGCAACAACCCGCAAATCGTCCTCAAGGCTAAGCAGCTTTTTCAGCCCCAGACGAAATACTCCTCCCTGGTCCCCGATCAGTATGCTGATTCGGTGGTGGCTACGAGGTTGTCGGCGCATGTCACAACCAGTGAAAACCACTGGCGCACGGGGCGAGCGGGTGGAACGCCAAACTTGGCGAATCTTCCACGCACAACCGGCTCCTGTGTCGCGGAGGAAGCCGCTTACCCTTTACCCAAGACCGGAAACCGATCCGCATGAAAGAACGTTACTTTTCTATTGACAGAAGGTCTTGGCCACTCATGCTACGCTTGGCCGTCAGGACGGCGCAACTCGTACTGGTCTATAATGGCCCCGATCCCGGAAGTCACGCCCCCGGCCGGCGGGCGTACCACTCGTCCTTGTCCGTAGAGCTGCACAGGAATCTTCGTGACGTCAGCCGGCAATTCCACGGTAAAAGTAATCCGTGTATCGTGCGGCAGATCCACGGGCGCTTTAATGAAAAGTCCGTTGGTGCTGATGTTCCAGGTTTTACCCCGAGCCTCGCGGGGCGTCCCGCTTTGGGTTTTCCATTGCACGAGGACCGGCAGCCTCAGGGGAACCCGGACACCGGCGCGAACGCCGTTTGTATAACTAGTCATCTCTGCGCCACCAGCGCAACTCCAGCGTCAGTCTAAACCACTTTCACCTGAAGGACAAGCCCCTTAACAACTTAGTAATCCTCCGAGTTCAAGAATGGGCCGGAGGGAGGGTTCTTTTGCCCGTCTCGTCGGCTGGCAAACCCTCCACCCCGCGCCTGCTTGGTGACCCATCGGATCGAACGCCTTCCGTGCCTTGGCTTTGGCCCACTCCGAATGGCGTGGCCGGGGTAAGGTCCGGCACTGCCCGCCATCCGCATTTGCCGTTCATTGAGCCCAGTGTGCTCCTACCCGCGCTACCTGCCAAGAGTACGAGCGTAATGGTACTTTAGTACTTGGCCCGCCGCGCGTTGGCCCATCGAAAGCCACCGGCCGATTTCACCCGTTGCGGCACAGCCGGTAATACCGGTTCAACCTGAAGATTCGTGCCACGAAGAGGAGGCAATCATTATGAAACTCGAGGAACTCGCGCAAAAACTCGGCGCCACCTTGGATGGCCCGCCCACTATCGAGATTCACGGCATCAACACGCTCGAAGAAGCTTGCCCGGACGAACTCGCTTTTCTCTCTAATCCGAAATATGCTCGCCTGCTCTCTACCACGCGGGCAGGCGCGGTCATTCTGGCCCCCGATGAGCCGTCGCGCGGGCGGCCCGCTCTGCGTTCCGCTAATCCCTATTTGACTTTTGCCCAGGCGCTCGAACTCTTTCACTCGCCCGCGCTCCCCACGCGCGGCATTCATCCCACCGCCGTCATAGCTCCGACTGCCCGCCTCGGGCGTCGCCCCTCCATCGGCCCTTACGTCATCATTGAAGACGGTGTCGAAATTGGCGACGATTGCGTCCTGAAAGGGCATGTGGTCATTTACGAAGGCGTCAAAATTGGCCATCGGTTCTTCGCCCACGCGCACGCGGTCATTCGCGAGCGCACTCAGATTGGGGACGACGTGGTGCTTCAAAACGGGGCCGTTGTGGGCGGAGACGGTTTTGGATTTGCCCAGCAGGCGGATGGTTCCTATCGCAAGATCTTCGCGGCGGGAACGGTGACGGTGGAGGATGGGGTCGAAATCCAAGCCAACAGTTGTGTGGACCGCGCGACCCTGGGAGTCACACGCCTTCGCCGCGGAGTGAAGGTGGATAACCTGGTTCAGATCGGGCACTCCTGCGATATCGGAGAAAATTCTCTGCTCTGCGGGCAGGTTGGCTTGGCCGGGACAACCCGAATCGGCAAAAACGCGCGTCTCACCGGCCAAGTCGGAGTAGCTGGGCATCTTTCAATCGGCGATAACGTGACCGCTACGGCACAATCCGGCATCGGCCATGACGTTGAGGCGAATCAAATTGTTTCTGGCTCGCCCGCCCTGGATCACGCGCGATGGCTCAAATGCTCCGCAGCCTACGCGCGCCTGCCGGAGATCTTCGCTCGGCTCCGCAAGCTGGAAAAGCGTCTTCTTCCGGATTAAGTGCTGCCCGTGCGCGCGACATAGAAGTTGGAATTAGGCGGCGTGCTGCCCGCCCGGCTTGATGCCTCTTGCGCGCGGTGTCATACTACACGATCGAGCACGGGGCGTGAATCGGCGTCGCTGCGGAGCGTGCGGCCATGGCATCCTCATCCGAAGGCGAGCTATTCGCCGGCACCGCGCGAGGCAAGATGAAAATTCTGATTTCAGTTTCTGATAAGGAAAGAACCCAAGGAACCCGCTCGCCTTACTTCAAGGCGCTGGTGGAGGCTGGCGCGCAGCCGGAGGAACTCGAGCTGGTGACTGCGGCGGATGGGTCTTGCCCGCTGCAGGAAACCTTCGCCGGCGTCCTCTTCACCGGCGGCGAGGATGTTGATCCTGAGTTTTATGACGAGCCCCAAAAGCATGAGAATGTGCGACCCAATCGCAAGCGCGACGAATTCGAGATGGAGCTGCTCGGTCGCGCCTTAGAAGGTCGTCGTCCGGTTTTGGGAATCTGCCGTGGCGCCCAGATGGTTAACGTCAAATTCGGTGGATCGCTCTACCAGGATCTGAAGAGCGATTTTGTCCCTTCCGAACATCTCGGCATCGAG
>JAJYNF010000116.1 GCA_021786455.1 Acidobacteriota bacterium | reverse complement strand
GTCCGGCTTCATCGTGAGGTCGTCGTTAATCTGAAAGTTAAGATCGAGGGCGAAATCGAGCCCACTGCGCCCCAGGAAAACCCGGCGTAAAACCGGCCGGCGAACGGCCAGCGGCCCTACTCCCTCTAACGCGGTCCTCGCACCCTCCATCAAGGCCAGAAAGGTGGCTTTGTCGGCCTCGGGCAATTTCCGTTGCAAACGCTGGAGTAGCCATTTCACTCGCCGCGCGGCGATTTTGTTCCTCAGAGCCTTGGCGTGATGTCGAGCGCCGCGCCAGGGACGCGGAGGGCGACGCTTCAGAGCGCCGCCATCGCGCTGCCCGCCGCCGACGGGCGCGAGCTTCGCCTGCACCGTATCGCCGAACCACCTTGCAGCAGGCAAAAACGACTCTTGCATCAGCTCCATGTCACGCTGCCCGAACGCTTCGAACTGGATCGGGAAGGTAGTGAAAACTCAGCCCCCCGCTTGAACACCCAAACGACTTATCTTGCAATTGGCCCTTGCCGTGATGAGCTTCGACTAGAATCAACAGTAGCGTGCGCCTCGGGTTCTGCGCTCACGCGCATCCAGTTTAAGCAATCCCGAGTGTTATCTTCTGGCGTTTTACAGTCACTCCGGGTAGCCTCGCGACTGGAAATGCATTTTGGAGCCCCAGGGGTTATCTGTTACCATAGGAGAATCAGCATGCTTGCCAGCTAGGCAGGCGCGCAGGGGAAAACCTTGCCCAGGAAACTTGAAAGGGTGGTTCTGGCTCGGCCGCGGGGATTTTGTGCCGGCGTGGATCGCGCCATTGACATTGTTAACATGGTGCTGGAATTATTTGAGCCCCCGATTTATGTGCGCAAGGAAATCGTCCACAACCGCTACGTGATTGAGTCTTTGGCTCGGAAGGGGGCTATATTTGTGGAAGAAGTCGAGAGCATCCCAGAGGGTGCGGTCGCCATTTTTAGCGCTCACGGGGTTTCACCCGCTGTTCGATCTCGCGCCGCCGCCCGCCACTTGAAAGTGATTGACGCGACTTGCCCTCTGGTGACCAAGGTCCATCTGGAGGCGCTCCGCTTTGCGCAGGAAGGCTACTCGATTATCCTCATCGGGCATGCCGGCCACGAAGAAGTCGAGGGCACGATGGGGGAAGTTCCTGGAAGCATTGAGTTGGTGTGCAGCGTCGAGGAAGCCGAGAAGGTTGCCATCGCCCATCCCGAGCGAGTTGCTGCCATCACGCAGACGACACTTGGCGTGGAGGACGCCCAGGTGGTTCTTGACGCGCTGCGGCGAAGGTTCCCGCGCCTAGTGACGCCTTCCAGCGACGATATCTGTTACGCCACGCAAAACCGCCAAACCGCGATCAAGCACCTGGCCCAGGACGCCCAACTCGTGCTGGTGCTCGGATCTGACAACAGCTCAAACTCCAAGCGCCTGCGTGAGGTTGCGGAGAGCTGCGGCGTGCGCGCCTATTTGATTGACGATGCTTCGGAGATTGATCCCGCATGGCTGGAAGACGTCGAGTGCGTATTGCTGACCGCAGGCGCCTCCGCCCCCGAGCATTTAGTCCAGGAGGTGGTGGAATTTCTCCGGCGAGCGGGCGCCTCGACGGTTGAGGAAGTTGAGGCTGTCCAGGAACGGGTTACCTTCGTTCTGCCCCAGGAACTCAACCGGGAGATCGCGCGCCGGGGTGAAGAGCGGTTCTAGGGTAAGCGACAGGACGTGTCTGTCAAGGCGGAAACGCCGCAGGATGTTTTAACCCCGGCCGGGCCGCGACAGGCGTTGTTAGACGGTTTTGTCGGGAGCTTGGCAGATGCTTTCGAGCGGGCAGTCTATGCAGAGCGGCTTTCGCGCTTGGCAGATTTTCCGTCCGAACCAAATCATCTGGTGGCCAAAGCTGATCCAACGCTCTTTCGGCACCAGGCGCATCAGGTCTTGTTCCACCTTTTCCGGCGTTTTTTGCTTCGAGATCTCTAGCCGCGACGCAATGCGGAAGACGTGTGTATCCACCACGACGCCCGTCGGAATACCATACGCGGTCCCCAGAACAACGTTGGCGGTCTTACGAGCCACGCCGGGAAGGGTTAGCATCTCCTCCATCGTTCGAGGTACCTGCCCCCCATACTCGGAGCAGATTTGGCGCGCCGCCGCGACAAGGTTCCTGGCTTTATTGCGAAAGAAGCCGGTGGAATGAATTGCGGGTTCGAGGTCCTTCGGGTCCAGCGCGGCAAAATCTTGGGTTGTGGGATATTTGCGAAAAAGCTCCGGCGTGACCTTATTCACGCGCTCATCTGTACACTGCGCAGAAAGAATGGTGGCGACCAAGAGTTGAAATGCGTTTTTGTAATAGAGGGCGCATTCGGCTTGGGGAAAAAGTTTGTCGAGCGCGGCAAAGATCTTTTTCAGCCTCGATGGTGAGGGGTCGCCATTTCTCTTAGGCGCCGGTTTCGCCGCGGGGCTGTTTCGGCCGGCCGCCTTTGATTTGCGGGGCATCGAAATTTTTCCTTGTCTCACCATTGCGCCTCCGCGCGGAAAACTCCGTTCCCCTGCCGGTCTATCCCCCCGGGCTCGTCGGGAGGGCGCAAGTTTACAGACCCGCGTTCTCCGCCACGACGCGGGCGAGCGACGACCAATCATCATCGTGGCGGCCTTGAGCCATGGCCGTCAGCAAGTGATCATGGATGATATTTGCCAAAGGCATGGGGGCTGAGGCGATATCGGCGGCCGCCAGAACCAGGCGAGCATCCTTCAGACCAAGACCCACCGTAAAGCCTGCCGGCCGGTATTTCTCCTCAAGAATCAGCGAACCATACCCCTGATAAACAGGGGCGGCAAACAGGGTCGTGGTCATCGTGTCGTAGAAGACGCGCGGGTCCATACCCGATTTGCGCATGAGAGTGAAGGCTTCCCCCAAGGCCTCAAGCGCCGCGCCAATCAGGAAGTTGCCTGCCAGCTTGAACACGTTGGCGGCCGGGGGGGCCTCGCCCACGACCACCGTTTTCTTGGCCAGAGCATCAAACAGCGGCCGGCAGCGCGCGATGGCTTCTGAAGGGCCGGCAACAGCCATCACAAGTTGAGCGGCCTCCGCCGCTGATGGCCGCCCGAAAACGGGCGCCGCAAGGAGGGCATGTTTGGCAGCTCGATGAGCCTCAGTCAACCGCCGGGCAAACGCCACGCTGATTGTGCTGGAGGAAATGTGGATGGTCTCCTCACCTAGCGCGCCGAGCAAATCCTCATGGCCGAAGAATACACTCTCAACGGCCGCATCGTCGGCCAGCATGGAAAAAACTGCGTCTCCACGGCAAGCATCCTGGGGGCTTGCGGCGACCCGACCACCCGCCTCCAACAGTTGCTCACTTCGAGCCCGTGTGCGATTCCAAACCGTCACCGTGTGGCCGGCCTTGGCCAGATTTCTCGCCATCGGCTGGCCCATTGCGCCTAGCCCTATAAACCCAACGTCCATGGGAGCTTTCCTTTTTTAAGGAAAATGGTGAAACAAGCTGCAGTGCATGACCCACGCCTTTACACCTCAATCTCGCGGCCCACGTCAATCAACCTGTGCTCATCCACCGAGCAAGTCCAACACACGATCAAGCTCGTGGTGAACACAGGTAAAAACGGGTGTGTCGCGCAGTGTGTAATTACTCGCTTCAGCGTGGCGAAGCTCCATAACCAAATCCAGGAAATGTTCCGGCTTATCGCTCTCAAAAGCGACCACGAATTCCTGGTCGTCGAGTCCAAAGGAATACGTGGTATTTAGCCGAACGGTGGGATAACGATGGCCGACCTCGATGTGCTCATTCATCATTCCTTGCCGCGCTTGCTGGGTCAATCGGTACCAGGCCCGCGTCTTGACGAAAGGGTAAACGAAAAGGTAACGGAACTGGCCCGGGGTCAGGCGAAGGCGTGTACCCTCTTGATCGGCGTGATGATGCTCCCGCACATAAGTCGAACGCTTGGTCATGGCCAGGTAAGAGTACGGAGTCGCCAGATACTGGCCGAGGCCCGTCGCCAAGAGCTCAGCCGTCATCGTCTGAAACTTGGGCAGTTCGTAACCAATCCGCCAAAGCATGAAGTCGCAATCGCCGCGGATCCCTACGAGCGAATATGGAACCACCAGCATTTCGGGTTCATACCTGCGGACAACCTCTGCGAATTGAATTTTCCCGCATTTTCGCTCTTCGCCCGGCAAGCGGCGCCAGGCAGGGTCAACTTTGTAGAAAACAAAGTTGACGTATTGCCGCCGCTCATCTTTCGCATCCGAGTTCCTATGTTCTGCGTGAGTTGGCACGCTCGAATCTCCCCTGGCTAACTCCGAGAGTGATGCCCGACACAATGAGTCGCGTAACTCCACAATATAACATAGTGGCTGCCATAGCAGGCCATCTTCCTGACTCAGGATAGCCAAGGAAACTGCGGCATCTACTCCGGGCCGTGTCTCGCCAGAAAATCCAGGAGCTTCCGAAAGGCTTTCCCTCGATGGGACACCTGGAACTTTTCATCGGGCGTGAGCTCCGCAAAGGTTTTGCCAAGAGGAGGATAGAAGAAATAGGGGTCGTAGCCGAAGCCACCTGAACCCCTCGGGCAATCCTCGATGAAACCGCTCGCCGAGCCTCCGAACATTCCTAGGACCCGCTGGCTTTGGGCGAGAGCGATCCAGCAAATGTATTGGGCAGAGCGGCTGTCGCCGGGATACCGCGCGAGTTCGCGCAGGAGCTTGGCATTGTTGTCAGCCTCCGTGGCGTCCGGGCCGGCGAAACGCGCCGAGATGACGCCAGGCGCCCCGCCAAGCGCCTCAACTGAAATGCCAGAGTCGTCGGCGAATACTACCCCGGTCGCGAACTGGCTGTAATAGACCGCCTTCTTGCGCGCGTTCTCTTCAAAAGTTGCTCCGTCCTCCTCGCATGGCGGAAACCGATCAAACCCGGGCAGAACCTGAATTTCAATGTCGCAAGCGGCTGCGGCCCCGCGGTATTCCTGCAACTTGCCTTTATTCGAGGACGCGAGGTAGAGAAGCTTCTGATTGGCCATTGTCCCCCTAAGAACATTTTTCTGAGTCTGGCGATTTGCGCGCTCGCCCGATTCTTGCAGGAGCGAAAGCGTCAGGCGCTTGACAGCGCCAACTTGAGAGTCGCCTTCTGCAAACTGACGAGATAGGCAATGGCAGGTTCGGCGGCAGAAATGAGGTCTGCCAGGAAGTCCTTGCTGAATGGAGTGGTCTCGGCCGTTGCTTGGACTTCCACCAACTGACCCGCTCCTGTCATGATGACGTTCATGTCCACGTCGGCGTTGGAATCCTCCGCATAATCCAGGTCCAGCAGGACTTCACCGCCGAACAAGCCCACGCTAACGGCCGCGACGTAATCCCGCAAGGGTTGCTTTTCCAGCACATGCATTCGAACCAGCTTCTGTAATGCGATTCCCAGGGCAACCATGGATCCGGTGATCGAAGCCGTCCGTGTTCCACCGTCGGCTCGAATCACGTCACAATCTATGAGAATCGTCCGCTCGCCCAAAGCTTCCGGATCGGTGATGGCGCGCAGCGACCGACCAATCAACCTTTGAATTTCCATCGTCCGCCCGCTCTGCTTGCCCTTGACGGCTTCCCGGGGCGTTCGAGTCTCGGTTGACCGCGGAATCATGGAATACTCGCTCGATATCCAACCTCGTCCCTGGCCCTTCAAAAACGGCGGCACGGTCTCCTCCAGGGAGGCGGTGCAGATGACCTGAGTTTCTCCCAGCTTAATTAGCGCAGACCCCTCGGCGCTGGAGATGAAGTTGGGAACGATCTCGACTGCGCGCAGCTCGAGGGGACCGCGTCCCTTGGGGCGAACGAGCTTGCCGCCGGAATATAGGATGCCTCGCAGAGGTCGCGTTGGCGAAACCATACCGCTTGCTCTCCTTCTACTGAGATGGCGCAATCAAAGACGAATCCGGAACGAAATAACCGCTCAGGCTAATGTGCCCGGCCAGCGTATGCGCTTGCTGCCCTTGAATTAGGAACTGGACCCGTTTGACGTCCGGAACATTCACTGCGAGCGAGTCCACAATGGAGTAAACGGCCAGGGACTCACTTTCGATGCCGGGCGGAAAGTTGGTCAAGGCGTCTTGCGAGAAATCGAGAAACGCCGTACCGTCAGCGGTCAGAAAAACAGCGCGGAGGGTTGCGGTAGGCGGCAACACTGACCCGAGCCCTTGCTGCGAGCCCTCAATCAGCGCCAGCACGATCTGCTTAATCCGATCCGTGTCGTTGGCAGCCAACGCTAAAGGACGTGTCTCCGGCCTCAACAAGCCTTCGGCATAGGAAGGAAAATATAAGGTCACCAGTTGCGTGGGTCCGGAGGCCGGCTCCAGCGCGGCCTCGCGCAGTTTGGTGCGAGCAGTCGCCTCCGCCTTGGGAGATTGCGGCGCAAAGGTCAGCCGCTTCAACCGAAGCAGATAAAAGAACGCTCCCACCAGAACCACAGCCGTAAGAATGCTGAACAACGCCACGCGGCGCGACATGTCTCAGGAGGCTCCCGCTTGGAACGCCGCTAACGCCATTACCACTCCAATGGCGATTTGGTTCTGAAAGGTTGGATTGGTGAGGGGAGTGGGATTCGTATCCGGGGCAAGGCTGCCTACTTCGATAGCAACCGCGGGGGCGGCCACGCTCCTCAGCACGCGAACCGGCACTTGCCACGGCTTAGAGCCCGCCTCATGCGTGGTCGCTTCTAGTTGTTGTTGTAAGTCGAGAGCCAATTGCTGGCTCTCGGCGGCGTAGGCGAGTTGGACCTGATTCCACGGCACGAACAAGGGTGATTCGGCCCCCATCAGGTTGGGGTCCGGCGGGGAAGAGGGGGCGTAGCTATAGACGTTAATCCGTGGGATGGCCAGGCCCATATTGCCCGCATGGAAGCTAATGAATGCAAGGGGATGGGCAAGGTTGGCGATAACATCCCGCTGGTTGGATGAAAGATTGACATCTCCGACACGGGTCAGCACGACCTTATATTTCCCCGAAGCCAGCAGAGCCACGCGGACTCGCGCCACCAGCTCAGCGGTGAGATTTTTCTCGAGCAAACCGTTTTCGCCGCGCGCCCCGTCGTCGGTGCCGCCGTGCCCAGCGTCCAGTACCACGACGGGCAAAGTGGGGGATGCGATGATCGGCGGCACAGCGGTCGCAGCTTGCGGAAGCGTGGCGGCGCTCTGGCCGGTTGCGGCTAAAGGCCGCGCTACGTTCCCTGTGGGCTGTGGCCGAGAAGCGGGAGATGGCGGCGGCTGCTTCACGAGCGCCACCAGCACCCGGCCGCCGCCTGTCAGGCTTGGGAAAAAGTCCAAGCCAACGCTCGAGGGCGTGAGGATCAGCTTCGGGATGCCATCCTGGTCGTCAAAGCGCGCCTCGGGGACATAAGAGTTGGCAAACCGGAAAGCAGACTGCGTGGATTCCACCGGGTGCGAGCCTAGGAAGATCACCCATTTCCCGTTGCGCGCCGCCGTTTGAAGCTGGATGGGTTGAGTGAAACGGAACGTAAGCTCTGTCCCATGGGGGACCGCCGACGCAGCGACGCTGAACGTGTTGGGATGAACATTTCCGATAAGAACCTGACGGTCGGCGACCCGGTAACGAACAGGCTGATTCAATAGAGTGGGCAGAACCGACGTCAGGAATTCCGTCGGAACCATCCAATCGCCCTTGACCACGCGAACCGGATGCGCCAAACGCAGTTTGGCGTTATCCATGCGGACGATCCGGTTATTTTCACGCAGCACGATTCGCGTATTTCCGAACCAGATCGTGATGGCCTTGCGCTTGGCGTGCAATCCTCCCATTTGCCCGAAGATCGTCAACAAGCGCAAGGCGGAAAGATACTGGACTCCCCGTATCGCGTGAAGCGGCAGAACCGCGTGGGAGCTAGGCAGGTAAAAGATGAGGTTTTGACTTCTCGCGCGTCCGCTTGGCCAGAAAAACCCGATACCACATCCGAAAAGTAAAAGAACCAACCAGTGGCGGGACCACGCGCGACGTTGGAAATCCTTGGACAATCAAGCCCCACGTTCCGGGCATCCGGCGCCCGGCCATTCAATTCCTCACCAAAATCATTGTATTCGATGCTTGCGGAGGCTTGCAACGGCAGAGGCTACCGTCTTGTGGGGATGCGCGATCCATGCTCGCGGTCACGAGAGGCGTTGTTGGCAAAGACGGTGGCGGCCGGCGGTCGCGCTAGGCGAACGATCGCCGATTTTCCATTCCCACGATCAGCCCAACCTGACCAACGACATTCGCTTCATCCTTCTGAACCATGCTCAGGGAAGCAATTACATACAGTGGTTGGACGGAGAAGCCTGCTTTCGCTTCATCCTTCTTCGCTTTTGACCTCTGTCGGCATCGCAGACAGAAAGCGACGGCGCGATGCGCGGCGGAAGCGATGTTATTTCGGAGGGTTGTGTACTACGGAAGCAATAAAAGAGAAGGAGCTTGACAACATTAACTAGTTCTAATATAAAGAGCAGTACCAAAGCGCACCTTCGCACGTTGAGGAGCGATGGTTCGGGGGAATGCCATCCTACGTGAGGGACCTCTCTTCAGGATAGGGATACTTATTGCGGATGGGGGCCTCGGCGGGATGAAAAAGCAGGGAGGCGTGAGAAAAACTGAAGCTAATTTCAAATCAAAAGGAGAGCGCAAACATGAAAGCACGCGTAGGAGTGGTAATCTGTACGGCAATCTCGTGTACGCTCTGGCTGGCGGGCATCGCGTTGGCGCAGAGCAGCGGGAACTTTAGTTACGGAGACACGGGCAACACGCATTGCGTTCTTAGCAAAAGCAATGGCTCGATCACCGGCGGGGCAACCTGTTCGTCGGGAACAGACTGCACGGCCAACGGATGCACGCCCATCCCGTCCAGCTCGGGCAACACGTGCATCGGAACCATCAATGCCGGAATCAAGACCAGTAGCGGCGCCGGCAATGTGTTCGTCATTCGGCCGTCGGCTGTCATCGGCCTTTTGACGGACGTAAGCCTCCAGAAGAACAGCTCCATTGATGTCGGAACCAGCACGGCGTATGCCGGCGTGGACTTTAGCGTTGATGTTAATCCACTCTCCGGCCAGGCTGCTCCGACCGTCACCCCGAACTTTGATGTCACTTACGCTGCGCGGTTTGTCGAGATCAGCTCGAATCTTTTCGATGTGCTGGGCAGCACGTGCACGACCGTAGGGACGAATTCATTGGGAGGGACCGTGACCGCCCAAGGCTGCTACATCACCTTTGACGAGAGCACGGTATCGGCCCACAGCTTCGATTGGATCGCCTCGAATCTCTCATCTGGCGATTACGGCGTAGCGGCCAACTGGACGGCCTCTCTCGGGAACTCGGGCATCAGCGAATCGTTGACCTGCGTCGGCCCGGTGAATCTCACGGTTGAACAAAACAAGGTATTCAGCTTCAACACCCTTAACTAGCAACCGGCTCCACGAGCAAGTCAGGCCTCAAGCCCCCGCGGTTTGAGGCCAGGCTTCGCTTCCGAGCGTCTCCAAGTGCGCTATAATTAAGCCCTATGAGGCAGAAGGGTATTGGAACGGAGGCAGGCAGGATGCGTTCGTGGGTTCGATCTTTGTCCCTTTGTGGCTTCATAATACTTCTTTGCGCTCAAGTTTCGCTGGCAACGAGCTTCGCCTCCGCCGAGCGCGCTTTTAACCACAGAAATTTCGCTACCGCGCTTAAGGAGCTTCAGCCTCTGGCGAAGCAGGGCGACGCGAAGGCTCAGGTCCTGCTTGCCAGGATGTACATGATGGGCTATGGAGTTCTCAAGGACCCCGCGGAAGCTCACAAATGGCTTGAGGCGGCAGCCGCGCAGGGAAACCCCGATGCTGAATTTATGCTCGGCGCTCCCAGCGTACTGCGCCACGAGAACATCCCGGAGGGTTTGAAGCTATTGCGGCTTTCGGCTGAACAGGGAAACCAGGACGCCCAGTTGCTTCTCGGCGAGGGCTATGTGCAGGGTGTCGGCACCTCGCTTGCGCGCGATCCCGTAAGGGCCGATATGTGGCTGCGTTTGGCCGCGCGGAATAACCTTCCGTTTTACAAGGCGCAACTCGTGCAAGCAGAACAACAGATGACCCCGGCCCAGGTTGCCCAGGGCAGGGCGCTGGCGGCGGCGTGGAAGCCGAAGCACGGACTGAAGCCGGGAACGAAGCCGGATTCTAGCTCTAAACCCACCGGACGACAGAAGTGATTGGTCGTTTCGCTGTAGCGGCGGTCTATGAGCGCCGATTCTTCTTGTGCCCAAGGTGCCGCTCACAGGGCGGCGCTACAATCTACAAATGCTCCAGGCTAAAGATTTTGTCGGCACGGACGTGCCAATGGGGATAAACTGAAAAAATGAAAACTCCATACGCAAGGGCTACGTTTTGCGCCTGCGTGGCGTTCGCGTGTGCGGCATGGGGGTTCGGTCAAGCGAACGTCAGCGGGCGAGGCGCGGGCGAAGCCGCCGCGCTCGCGAGCGCGGCCGAAAAGCCCATTGCCATCGTCGAAGGCCAGCCCATTTACCGGAGCGATCTGGCCGGCCCGGCGGCGGCCCAGATGCTTCAGATTCACCAGCAGGAGTACAAGATCGAGAGCGCGGCTCTGGACGCCCTGATTAACCAGAAAGTGGTCGAGGCTGAGGCCAAGAAGAAAGGTTTGACCGTCGAGCAGCTTTACCAGAAAGAAGTGGACTCAAAGGTTCCTGAGCCTTCCGACGCCGAAGCCAAAGGCTATTATCTTGCCGTCAAGGGCCAGAGCACGCTTCCGTTCACGATGGTCGAGCCGCAGATTAAGCGGCTCATCAAGAACGCTGAAATCCAGCAGGCGCGCGAGAAATACGCGGAGGCGCTGCGCGCCAAGTTGAACGTGATCGTCTATCTCCAGCCGCCGACGGTCGAGACGGGCGAGAACGATCCGGCGCGCGTCGAAGGAAATCCCAAAGCGCCGATTACCATCGTCGAGTTTGGAGATTTTCAGTGTCCCTTCTGCGGCCGCGTGGAGCCGACGCTAATGGCTCTGTTGAAAAAGTACAAAGGCAAGGTGAATCTGGCCTTCCGCGATTTCCCGCTTTCGACGATCCATCCTTACGCCGAGGAAGCTGCCGAGGCGGGCCGCTGCGCGGAGGCGCAAGGCAAGTTCTGGCCCATGCACGACGCCATGTACGCCGACCAATCGGAGCTCACTGAAGCTGATTTGATCAAAACAGCGACGAAGCTCGGCATGAATGAAAAATCGTTTACTGCGTGCCTCAAGTCGAACGAATACGCTTCGGCCATTCAGCAAGATGTGGCCGCCGGGACGCGAGCCGGCGTGACGGGAACGCCCACGTTCTTCATCAATGGCCGGTTTCTGAGCGGCGCGGTGCCGGAAGAACAATTTGAGCAAATCATTGATTCGGAGCTCGCTGCGCTGAAGAATCGAAACCGCACTGTGGCTTCCCGCTGAACCACCGATGGCCGTTTGCCAAGGGCCTAAACTCAATGCGAATCGCTCCAAGCTTATTTTGCGCCGTGGGGATCTCCCTCATCCTGGTTGCCTCTGGCTCAGCCGATTGGCCATCCGCCAAAAAGGCTTATGACAAGCAGGACTACGTGTCCGCGCTCAAGGAACTAAAGCCGCTGGCGGCAAGCGACGACGCTCGAGCCGAGGCTCTTCTCGGCCAGATGTACGAATTCGGCCGAGGCGTGCCGCGTGATTTCGCCCGCGCGTTCAAGCTGAGTAAGGCCGCCGCCGACCGAGGCAACGCCAGTGGCGAGCTCCAGGTCGGCATGATGTACGCGAACGGCTGGGGCGTTCCGGCCGACCCGACGAAAGGACTGTGGAACGTGAGGCTCGCTGCCCACCAAGGCCTTCCGGAGGCTTGCTTTGCTCTGGGGATGATTTATCTGGGCCGGCCGGGCATTCCGGCGGATATCGTTAAAGCGGACACGTGGTTCCGCGTGGCGGCGGCGCGAGGATTCCCCGGTGCCGCGCAGCAGCGCGGCTCGCTAGAAGGCCACATGAGTCCTGATCAAATCACTCAGGCCGAGTCGCTTGCGCTCGAGTGGGAAGTGAGCTTTCTTCCCGCACCTCACGCCAAATCGGACTCCGCACATAAGCATTAGGCTGCCCAGCGCCGGCCCGCGCCGATTCTCCCAATGATTTACTGTTCCTCGCCGCGAGCAAGGACAATCGCCTCCAGGTCGTGAGGTACACCACGCGCTGACGCTCGCCGCGGGTGTAGGCTCGGCAAACCAGTTGGTCGCTTGGGCTAGGCCGTGCAAGGCCCGGCTTTAATACGAAAGCTGCCCTTTGTACATCATCTGTGAGGGTTGGAAGTCCAGGTAAATGGTCTGGCCAACTTGGGGCACATAGAGCTGAAAGCGCATCCTTTGGTCGCCTGCCTGTAAAATGGGCTTGCCGTTGATCATTCGGGGATAAATAAATCGCGCGCCCAACCCGCCGCTGCCGTGGGCGGGAAAGTATTTGATGAGTTGGACTTGCCCCGCGCTGGAAGTGTAGAGATAGGCATTCTGCCTGAGCGTACCGGCGGTCTGCGTGGCAAACCACTGGTTGATGGATCGCTCCGACAGAGGATCATTGGTATGGTAAAACAACGCCACCACAACCTCTTTGCTGACGTCCGCGTGCAAAAGCCAATCCACCTTCGAGTCAAAGATTTGCTTTTGCGCCGGCGCGAGGCTGTTGTAGTGATTCATAATTTGAAGCATCCGCACGTAAGCTTCGCGGACAGGCTCGGCTGAAAACAGCCTGGCGGTAAAAGAGTAGTCAACCGTGTTCACTCCCAAGGTGGCATTTCCCGATGTTCCCGTCACGCCGGGATTGAAGTTTCCGTGCTCCCCGGTAGTTTGGCCGCGATAGCCGCGGGATCGTGCCCACGGAGAGTCATTGAATAGCTTGATTACCTGGTTCCTTTTCCAGGAAGTGAAAGGGGTGTCGAGCCAAGTCGTATGTGGCTTTTTCCTGGCGTAAAGTCCCACTGCTCCTGCGGCAATGACGGCGCACACCATCGCAAGCCTGCGAACTCTCATGCTACACCTCCTTTGTTCTTGCTTTCGAAGCCATCCGCCGAGCCCAACAGCCGCCTGTTCTCCTCACCTGTTAAAACCTGGCACTCTCTCGGACATCGTTCGGCTGATCAGCACGATTCCAAGGGAATTCTACCGCAACAACGTGACCGGTGTTGGGCGAACTTTCGTGTTGCTTGGCTGCTGAGCGCGAGCGTTATGGCCACTCGAGGGTCTGTCAGCAGTCCTTGGTGCGATATCAAGCTGTCTTCTCGCCATTCTCTCGCGCCTGATGGTTTACGGGATCACCGAGAATATTTACGGAGCGCTCATCGAATTTGAGACCTGCACTCGAACGGTCCCGTGGGGCAGGGCGATAAAGAGCGTGGCACCGCTCGCAACGATAAATGACCGTGCTCGCATGTTCCTGCGCCAGCAATTGCGCCGGCCATCGCTTATGGGGCCATAGTTTGAGATGGCCGAGGCAAAATTCCCCCTTCGCGTCCTTCTCATCGCAGGCGCGCTGCCCGGCTTTCTTTTCTTTAATCGTCAGCGCGGCTTCGGCCAAAGCTTGCTCCATTCCGTCAAATCTCCCACCGGTTATTTTAACAGCAAAAAGGCCAGGCTGGCGCAACGGAACTGCACCTAATCGCCGGCGGTTTGATGGAATGCTCGGGAAGGAGCGAAGGGGTGAACCCGGTTCAATCGTAAACGACTTTCATCAGGCAAAGCCCCTGAGCCGGCGCGGTCGGGCCAGCCAATGACCGGTCGCGGGCCCCAAGAATCCGAACGGCATCTTGGGGGCTGAGCTTCCCGCAACCAACCTGTAGCAAAGTCCCAACGATGTTGCGCGCCATGTGGCGGAGAAAACCGCTGCTTTCAACCTCGTAAACGATGAGGTGGAGTCTCGGATGCGTGAGAACACGCGATCGGTCAATGCGCCGAATATTCGAGCCGAGTCTCAACGAATGCTGGTCCTCTTCGCGCTCCGTCGCGGCGAAAGACGTAAAGTCGTGCTCGCCTTCCAAGAGCGAAGCGGCTTGGGCCATGGTTGCGCTATCGAGGGGTTCAGGGTGGTGATTAACAAAACGGCAGAGGAACGGCGGGCAAACATCCCTTTGATAGATTCGATAGCGGTAGGTTTTGGATCGAGCCGAGTAGCGAGCGTGGAAGTCTTCCGCGACCTCATCTACCCGTCGGATGCGGACTGTAGGTGGCAGGGCGTCATTGAGGGCCTTTAGCAGGTTGCGGCAGGGAATGCGACACGAAGTCAGAAGATTACCCACCTGACCCGTCGCATGGACGCCCGCGTCGGTGCGTCCTGAGCCTTGGAGCGTGACCGGCTCCCGAACGATTTTGGCGATGCTTTCTTCCAGCAAGCCCTGAATGGTGGGCGCATTCGGCTGGCGCTGCCAGCCGTGGAAGTCTGTGCCATCGTAGGCGATCAGAAGCCGAAGGTTCCGCATAACACCTGACGCTGCCACAAAAATTACACCAGGTGGAGGCTGATAGCAACAGCGTCTCAACCGGCTGCCCAATCGGAAAACCGGAGAGACCCGCTCCAAGCGGCAGGGAATCCTGACCGGGTAGCCTGCTCGAACTCGCCCAACCACGCGTGTGGCATTTCCCTTGACAGGAGGCGAATAAAAAGCGAATATCGTGCCATGCGGGAACACCTTTGGGTGACTTCTTCAGAAAAGCATAGCGCGGAGCGTTCGGGCGGGGCGGCCGCAACGCCAGCCCAACGGGGAGGCATCGCGCGGCTTGCCGCGGCAAGCCCGAGAACCAAAGAGCGCGCCGGGGTGGAGTATTATGCTCTCGAATCGCGGTCGGCGCTGAACCGCGAATCGAGCAGCGCCATGCCCTTTGCTTGGACACTCAACCCTTATCGCGGCTGCGAATTCGGTTGCAAGTACTGTTACGCGCGTTACACCCACGAATTTCTGGAGCTACGCGGCAGCCTGGATTTTGAGCGCAGGATTTTCAGCAAGGTGGCGACGCCGGAGTTGCTGCGGCGAGAGCTGAGAGCCTTTCGCGACCGCGGGCTGCCGATCGCGCTCGGAACGGCGACCGACCCTTACCAACCCGCCGAGAAACAATTTCAAATCACGCGACGGCTGCTGGATGTGATGGCGGGATTTGAGGGTCTTGAGTTCTCCATCACGACCAAGGGCGTTTTAATCCTGCGCGACGTTGATCTGCTCTCACGCATTGCCCAAAACCACTGCTTCAGCGCCCACATCACCATCACCACGACGGACGAGCGATTGGCTCGATTGCTTGAGCCGAAGGCCCCACCGCCGCAAAAGCGCTTGGAAGCGGTGACGGAACTAGTTCGTCACGGCATTCGGGCTGGAATAAGCCTGGCGCCCATTTTGCCCGGTCTGACCGACGCCACCTCTTCACTCGAAGCGGTGATCCGCGAGGCCGCGCGAGCCAGGGCACGCTTTCTCCACGCCAACGTCCTGTTTCTTATGCCGAGCGCAATGGCGCAGTTTATGCCCTTTCTACAGCGCGAGTTCCCAGGTTTGGCCCAGCGATATCGGCGACTCTATGCGCGCTCGGCGTATCTGCCCGAGGAGTATAAGCGACGCATGGCCGAGCTCGTCCGGAAGCTGCGCAAGCGTTACGGGCTTGAGCCGGCCGGCGACGATCCGCCACCGGTTCCCCGAATTGGCCAGCTATCCTTGCCGCTCAGGTGCTCGGTGGCGACGGGCGCTCCCGCAGGCGAGGCGCCATCCGCCGCTGCGTCCGGACAATGCATGTCTGAAGAGCAAAGTGTCTTCTGCGGCCAAAGAGGCTAGCCACGCGCGGGGTTTAAGAATTCAAGGCCGGCATGCCTCTCCTCGGACGCACCGGGAGGGCCAATCCAGACGACCCGAGCCTTTTGCGCAAACCGTGAACCCTCCGCGGGGATGATCTGAATAACCAAACCCGGCTTAAACTCGGGAGTGGCCACGACGCGAACTCCGCGATTGGAAAGGTCTAAAACCACGGAATCCCGCAGGACCATTTGACCACGGTATTCCAGCATCAATCGGACGGGAACGTTGGCCTTGGTGCGGACGGAGCGGCGCGGGATGGCGTAAATGGCACTCACAGTTTCCATTGCAACATCCAAGACCGCTGTTGATTTCTTAGTCATCATAGCGAGGCGGAACCTCGTCTGTCAAATTAATATAGGTGGAGGATACCTATCGCACACGGGATCGTCGTGCCCGGCTCATTCGCTGGATTGATCTTCAGAACCTCAAGGTGTATTTTCTTAGAGGTTGGGAGAGGTTGAGGCCTATGCGAGCAGGGTGTTTCCATGATGCGAGGGTATCGCATCTGATCCGTCGCGAAAACCGTGTGTGGAGAAGCTGGCGGCCAGGCTTGCAAGCTATCGGACCGCCGCGAAAGAAGAAGAATTGACTTCAGAAGGCTATCCAGTTGTGGCAAGCGTAAACACGCGCGGAACCGGCAAGGCCGAGGCCGCGCTCCTTGCGGAAGCGCGTGCCGGTAAATACGAGGCTTTTGAGGAGCTTGTCAATCGCTACGAACGGAAAATCTACCGTTTGGCTTTGAACCTGACGGGAAACCCCGAGGACGCTGAGGATGTTCTGCAGGAAACGTTTCTGAAAGCCTTTGAACATTTGCCGGAGTTCCGAGAAGACTCGCGCTTTTACACCTGGATCGTGCGCATTGCGATTAACGAGGGTTTGATGAAGTTGCGGCGGCGTCGCGCCAGCAAAGAAGTGGCCGCGGAGGACGCCACCGGCGACGATGGAGAGGTGCTGCCGAGGGAGTTCAGCGACTGGCGTCCCAATCCGGAGCAAATTTACGCTCGCAAGGAATTGCAGGAAATTCTACAAAACGCCGCCCGCGCCTTGCCCGTTACGTTTCGGACCGTCTTTATTCTGCGAGATATCGAGGGACTTTCCACCGAGGCAACAGCGGAAGCTCTGGGGCTTTCGAGCGGGGCGGTGAAGGCCAGATTATTCCGTGCTCGGCTCCGTTTACGCGAAGAGCTGAGCCAGGTGTTTAAGCGAGGGTGACTGTGGTCAACTGCAAGGATTGCCTCAAAGATCTCTCAGAATACTTGGAGGGATGCCTCGATGACGAGCTGCGGCGCGAGCTCCAGGCGCACTTGAATGGCTGCCATCATTGCAAAGTCATTTTTGACACCACGCGAAAGACCGTCGAATTGTACTGTGACGGCAGAGTGTTCCCGCTTCCCGATAACGTTCGTTTGAGGCTTCATTCCGCCCTAAGACGGCGATGGGAGAAAAAGCGCGCGTAGCTTGCGGGCGCGATGGAGTGCTAAGCCATCCGTTGGCGCGAAGGCAGACGGCGAACGCGGATCCCGCCAGGGGGAAGGAATCAAGGTCTCGAGTTTGATGCCCAGAAGGCGCGACCCGCGCGAATACATCTGCACGACGCGGTTGGAATCTCAAGCGCGGCACCGGGGTTGGCGGCGAGTGGCCGGCAGTGACGAAGCTGGGCGCGGAGCTTTGTTGGGGCCACTTTACGCCGCTGCGGTGATCCTGGACGCTGACCGACCCATCAGGGGCCTGGACGATTCGAAGAAACTCTCCCCGAAGGAGCGGGAGCGCCTCGCCGTCGAGATTCGCTGCAAAGCTTTAGCCTGGCACGTGGTTGCTGTTTCGGCGGCAGAGGTGGATGCTCTCAATGTTTACGAGGCCTCGCGTCAAGCTATGCTGCTAGCCCTGGCGGGCCTTTGCCCGAAACCTCAATGCGTCTTGACGGACGCCATGCCTTTAGCTCCAGTTGATGGCTGGATGGCTCAAGTGCCCTGTTGGCCCATCATTCATGGGGATGCCCGATGTGCATCCATCGCCGCCGCTTCGATCTTAGCCAAAGTGGCCCGTGACAGCTATATGCGCCGACTGGACCGTTTATATCCTCATTACGACCTTGCCAAAAATAAGGGGTACGGCACGGCACGGCACTTGGCGGCCCTGCGACAATTTGGCCCTTGCCCGGAGCACCGCAGAACCTATCAGCCGATCAGAGGCTCCTGGCTGCCACTGTTTTCTAAGTAGCGCAAAAACGCGCGGAAACCAATTTGCCTATACCCTACCGATTGGCCTGAGTTTCAGCCATCGGGCCGAGTATGGGCAGTTGAAACTTCTCGTTCTGATACGCCTTAACCACCAGGACAACCCACAGAATCAATCCTCCCAAGGAGATTGCCGTGTGAATCAACGCGAGGATGGTCCATCCCACGACGGGCACAAGAGCAATGGCCATCCCAAGCATCGCGGTCCCCATCCAGAGTACGACCCAAGCGGCATTGAAAAACAACGACTGAAAGGCGTGAAATCGAACAAACCGGTCTTTGTTGTAGGGTTCAATGAGGAGGAAGAGAATTGCCGGGATGAAGGTGAAGTAGGCCAACATCGCGGCGACGTTTGACGCGAGCGGCGCGTTGGCCGGATTTGGCGCGGGAGGGAAAATAGGCGCTTCGCCGGTTTGGGCGGCCACTGGAGCTCCGCAGGACGCGCAGTAAGCTGAGCCTTCTCCCAAAGTCGCGCCACATTTTGTGCAATACGCCATCTTTGCCTCCTTTCAACAGAAGCGGCGTTTCCCCCCGGCGCGAGCAGCTTTCCTAAATCTCACCCTTCTGGATGACGCCCGGAAGACTCACGATGTTAGCGCAACGGCGCGCCCAAGGCCATCGTCACGAGCCTCAGACGGCACTTGACGCGCAACACGGGGCGCGATTCGGGATTCCGAGGCGCAGGCAGGGCGAACGATGGACCACCTCAATCAGCAAGCCCTCGGCCAGCCGCGACGGACCCGACGGCTGGAAGATTTCTGCGGCCTCGACGTGGCCGGACGACCGGTTAAACCGTGGCGGTGGAACTCTCAGCGGATTTCAGATCCGATTCCACCATCATGCGCACCAAGCTCTTAAAATCCACGGTGGGTTGCCAACCGAGGTCTGCTTTCGCTCGACTCGCGTCCGCGCGCAGATCGTGAATCTCGCCGGTGCGAAGGAAGCGCGGATCCACCTGAACCCACTCTTCAATCGAGCGCGGGGCGCGGCTGCCCACTCCGAGCTCTTTCAACGATTCGAGAACTTGTTGAAGGAACTCGCGGACGCTGTGCGATTCTCCGGTGCCGATCACGAAGTCTTGAGGCTCGGAAATTTGCAACATGGCGTGCATCGCTCGAACGTAATCGCCCGCGAACCCCCAGTCTCGGCGCGCGTCGAGGTTGCCGAGCCGAAGCGGCGAATGATTGCCTCGAACCCACGACGCCGCGGCGCGCGTGATTTTGCGGGTGACCATCTCCGGGCCACGCCGAGGAGATTCGTGGTTGAATAAAATTCCTCCGACGGCAAAAATCTTGCGGGCACGGTAAACCTCCACCATGCGGTGCGCCGCCAGCTTCGAGACGCCATACGGCGAGGTCGGCCGCAGCGGCACCCGCTCATTCATCACGCCCTCGAAATTACCCACCATTTCCGACGAAGACGCTTGATAGAACCGCGTGTCAGGCTTGGTCCGCTCGATGATTTGCAAAAGGCGCGCCACGCCGCCGACGTTGATGTCGAAAGTTTCCGCCGGAAACTCCCAACTGGTCGGCACAAACACTTGCCCCGCGAGATTGTAAACCTCATCCGGCCACGCCTTCTGAAAGGCCACGCCGAGCGATTCGGCGTCACGCATGTCGCCGTAAACAAACTCCACTCGATGGCGGATCGGCTCAAGCCAGTGGAATGACGCCGGCTCGCGCCGCACCAGTCCCCAAACCTCGTAACCCAACCCCAATAAGTACTCGGCAAGATAACCGCCGTCTTGCCCGGAAATCCCTGTGATCAGCGCTTTGTTCAAGGTTGACGTTCCTCCCGACGTATGAGTATAGGGCTAAATTTGCTGGATTGATCCGATATCCTTATCGAGTCTTCATAAGCACATCGCACATGCCGTGTTGGAGATCAAATGTCGGAGAATTATTAGACGGAAACTTCGATAGGGGAAAGTGAAATCACTGGACGGGTGATCAATATCACCGATCACTTTTCCGGCGAATTGTCGAGGACGTATCGCTCTCCCCCCTGCCCATCCTCCATCCATCGGCTTCGGTGTCATGGCGCGGTGTTATCCCGCCTGATGCCCCAACGACTCGCAACTGAGGTACCCGCTCCAGCGCGAGAACGCTCAGAAGGTACAGGACGACGATCGAAATCGTTTCCAGGCTAACCCATACCAAGCCGCGCTGCGCGGAACGCGCGAAAAGCAGCCAAGCGATGAGTCCTACAGGAGCTCCGGAGAGAAAGGGCGGGAGAATCGCTTTGAAAAAGTACGTTTTCAAGGGCAGTGAGATGTACCTGCACGCCAACCAAGTCACCACCCAAGTATCGGTCAACAGGTGCGCGATAAGCGTCCCGAGCGCCACACCAATCACGCCGAATCGTTGGCATAAAAAAATGGAAAGCCCCAGGTTCAGAACGGCATCAACCGTGGCAGAGTAAGCAAATTCTTTATTTTTTCCGACGGCCTGCAACAGCACGCCGGCCGGCCCGGAAGTCGCGTGAATGAAATCCATAAGGACGAGAACAACCAGGACGGATTGGCCGACGAAGTTCGCGTCTCCCACCCATAGGTCTATGATCCCGCGCCCCGCCAGGAGGAGGATCAAGACGAACGGCACGATGAGGGTCATCGAAAGACGAGCTGTTTTCAGGTAGAGAGCGCGGAGTTCGTCCATCGTCCCCAGCGTGTACAAGCGAGTAAAGGTCGGCAATAGCGTTGTAGAAATCTTGAACATGACCATCGCGCCGAGATAACTAAGTTTGTACGCGATCGAGTACGGCCCGACGGCCGCGACGGTAATGAGAATGCCGATGACAATATTATCCGTTCGATAGAGCACTTGCGCCGTCAAACCCAGCATGAAGGAGCGGAAACTGTAGGGAGCTATTTCTTTAAGCGTCTTCCAGTTGGCGAATCTTGGATGAATGGGCACTCGGTATTTGGACTTGAAAAGGAACGCCGCCGACAGCAGGAGCAGCGAGAGCACCGCTGCGCTGGTCGCCAGGACAACCCCCACCAACCCAAATCCCAAATGCAAAAATAGAAGCGTAAGGAAAAGGTTGACCGCGCTCTGGGCGATTCCAAAGGCTCTGAAGATGTCAACCCGTTCGAATCCATAGATGATGTTCACGAGGGTCGCAGCCAGCAGGCCAAGCGCCACGTTCGACGCCATCAGCACAAAGGCGATCTGCGCCGTCTTAACCAGGGGCGCGGGGAGATGGAAGATTTCCGGGACCAGAGGAACTAGGGCAAAAGAAACCGCGACGATGACCAAGCCAATGGTCGCCATGCCCATCACCGTGGTCGAAACAAGCTTGCTGAGGGCCTGGGGATCGGATTTCGCGCGGTATTCTGCGGTATATTTTGCGGTCGCATAGTTCATTCCAAAATCTAGAAGGCCAAAGTACCCGACCACCGAACCGAAGGTGGCCCACAAACCGTATGCCGATTGCCCGATGTGGTGAAGGATGATTGGGGTCAGGACGAGCGAAACGGCGATTGTCACAAAGAGGTCCGCGTAGCTCAGCGCCACACCCCGGACAATAGGAGCGGAGTTTACGACATCTTCACCCAGAAGCCTTGACGCGAGTTTCTTGATCATTGCCAAGGCCAACGGATGAGCCTCTTGATCCGAGGGAATGCCGGTTCAAGGATGGGGCGGAAGAAATCCGCAATGGCAACCA
>JAJYNF010000157.1 GCA_021786455.1 Acidobacteriota bacterium | reverse complement strand
GGCCCGAGCGAACCATCCGAATGAACGGGATAACGAAGCCAGAGTTTTTTGGGGCTGGAGTTATTAACGTAAAGAAAGTGCATATGCGGTGAAAATGCAATGCCGTTTGGCCGGGTAAGGTTGGAAATCAGAAGTTGGAGTTTGTTTTCGTCCGGCGGCGCGCCGGCCGGATGCGACACCGCGTCCAAAATGCGATAGACGCCGTTGACTCGCAGTTGCTTGAGCGGGTCGTGGTCGCTTTGCGTAGGCAGGCCGTAAGGAGGATCGGTAAAGTAAAGCGCGCCGTGCGGCCCATAGACCAAATCGTTCGGGCTGTTCAACTGCTTACCGTGATATTTGTCGGCCAGGATCGTGCGCGTCGCATGAGGGTTCAGAGATTCCAACCGCCAAACGTCGCGTTGCGCGTGGCCCGCGACAGTCAATCGCCCGCGCGGATCGAGCGTCATGCCATTCGATCCGGATTCCGGCCCCGGATACGGTGCTTTGCCCAGATAGCCGCTCGGATGCATGAAAACTTTTGCTGGGCCCCCCGGCGTCCACTCCATGATTCGATTGTTGCGGATGTCGGCAAAAAAAAGAGTGTGCGGTTGTACCCAGACGGGTCCTTCCGTCCAGTTGAAGCCGGTGATTTCCCTTACCAGCTTTGCGTTTTGCGGCACAATGGCGTTCAGGGCTGGATCCAAGCGCGCAATTTTCGTTGGGACGGGCGTCTGGGCATATGCAAGAACTGAGAAAAGCAGCGCCGCCGCCGTGACAAACGGCGCGCATTTTGTGTTTTTCATGCGGAGATTTTACATCGTTAGGCGTCGCGCTGCAACGCAAGTCACTCTTGGCCGGGCATGGCCCGCGCGGCGATCCCTCCCCAGACACCGAAGGCCGCGAGAGCGCGGGTTGCAGCTTGTGACCCCTATTTTATGAAGATCGCGAAAAGATACGGGCCAATCACCGCCCTGGTCTTGATGCGGGCGTCGTGTGGCCCGCCTCGTAGGGTGGCGATTGTGGTCGGCTCGAAGAATTTCACCGATCGGGACATGCGTCGCATGAATTATGAGGTGGATGGGCTACCTCGCGGCGCGAGCGAAGTGGCGCGGCAGTTTTTGCTCGCCCGCCATCTGATCCCCTAAGATGCGTCAGCTCTGTGCCGGCACGCTGACCGCCGCTTCGCGCAAGAAGTGGGCGGACTCTTCCGGCGGAGTCGGATTGATGAAGAAGCCCGTGCCCCACTCGAAGCCCGCCACTTTCGTCAGCTTAGGCATGATTTCCATGTGCCAATGATAATAATCGTTGCTGCTCTCCTGAATCGGCGACGTGTGGATGATGTAATTGTAGGCGGGACAATCGAGAACCTTATCCAATCTCTGAAGCATGTCCTTCAACATGCCGGCCAGGTTCTCGAACTCATGTTTCTGTGACTCCTCGAAGGCCGATTCGTGCGCCTTCGGGATGATCCAAATTTCGAATGGAAACCGAGGGGCGAAGGGGCACACTGCCAGAAATTCCGGGTTCTCGGCGATCAGGCGATTCCCTTTTTCCGTTTCCTGACGGTTGATGTCGCAGAAGATACAGCGTTCTTTGTAATTGTAGTACTCCCGCGAGCCGCCGATTTCCTCAAGGACATGCATGGGAACCACCGGAAGCGCGATCAATTGAGAGTGCGTGTGCTCCAGCGAGGCGCCGGCCGCTTCGCCGTGGTTTTTGAAGATCAAGATATACTGGAAGCGTTTGTCCTTCTTCAGATCCTGAATGCGGTCACGATAAGCCCATAGCACGTCCTCCACCCTGCGGGCCGGGAGAGTGGCCAGCGTCTGGGCGTGGTCGGGGGTCTCGATGATGACCTCGTGGGCCCCGATGCCGTGCATCTTATCGTAAAGCCCCTCGCCTTGCCGGTTGAGCGAACCTTCGATGCCGAGCGCCGGGAATTTGTTGGGGACTACTCGCAGAGACCAGCCCGGCGTATTCGGCCGGCTGCCGTCGCTCCGATAGGCCATGATTTCCGGCGGCGTCTTGGTTTCATTTCCCCCACAAAAGGGGCAGAATCCGGAGCCGCGGATTTCAACCTTGTCGCGAACAAAGTCGCTCGGGCGCTTGGCCCGGTCTGTGGCAATGATGACCCAGCGGCCCGTGATGGGGTCCTTTCTTAACTCAGGCAAAGGTTTTGGCTCCTTATCATGAGATGGCATGTAAGCAGATTAAACTCTCGTCCCTGGCATGAGCATCCTGTGAGTCCGATCTCGAGACCTTCACCGCGGATCATAGACCGAGAAGCTCGCGCTCTTGCCCTTCGTCCTGCCCACGTCGGCGTTAAGCGCGATCCTTGTACGCATCCTTGATTAAGCGGACTTGGAATCCATTTTCTCGCGTCCAAAAGACGCTGATCACATCGAAACGGTAACTCGGCTGGGCTTTCAGGTGTTGGCGCATGTATTTGTGAGCGCCGCGGATAATGCGCCTCTGCTGCTCGCGCTTCAAGGCGGCCTCGGGCGGGCCCGCGGCGGCCGAGGTTCGGGTCTTGACCTCGGCGAAGGCCAGGATGCGTCCGTCCCAAGCGATGAGGTCTAGCTCGCCTGCTGACCCCCCGAGGCGCCGGTTGCGGGCCACCACGCGATAGCCCGCTTGGCGCAAATGCCAGTAAGCCAGCGCTTCTCCGCGGCGTCCCGTCTCGAGGTGAGAATTTTCGGCTTTTCCCCCACCTCCTGGCGGAAGCCCCCCGGCCGCGCGAGCCCGCTGTTTTTCTTTCCAGAGCAAGCCTCGATAAATCCAGCGAGCATAAAAGCTCATAGGATGGTCGTGGGCATGAGAGCATCACGATTGACCGCGCCAGAGACTGACCGGGGGACGGTCCACCGCGCCTAGCGGCGGCCGTCCGCACTGGCAACTTCTTTCAAACACTGGCGAATCACCTCGATGGCGAACGCGGCATGCTCCTCCTCCAGGATGAGCGGCGGCATCAGGCGCACCGTGCCCTCGCCGCAACCGAGAAGCAACAGTCCTTTCTCAAAAGCGCGCCGTAACACTTCTTGACGCGCTTCCGGATGGGGTTCGCGCGTCTTTCGATCCTTGACCAGCTCGATGCCGATCATTAAGCCTTTGCCGCGAACGTCACCCACCAAATCGTATTCTTCGGGCAAGTCGCCCAGATTCCGCAGAAGGTATTCGCCCATGCGGCCGGCGTTTTCCATGTATTTTTCTTCAATCAATCGAATCGTTTCGAGCGCGGCTGCGCACGCAATCGGATTCCCTCCAAACGTCGAAGCATGTGCGCCAGCCGGCCAGTCCATGATGTCAGCTCGAGCGATGGTGGCGCTCAGCGGCAGGCCGGAGGCGATTCCCTTGGCCGTAACCAAAATATCCGGCACCGTCGCCCAGTGCTCGCAGGCCCACATCTTGCCAGTGCGGCCCATGCCGCATTGCACCTCGTCAAAGATTAGCAGAATCCCATGCCGTTCGGTCAAGCGACGCAACTCCGGCAAGAAGTCCGGTGGAGGCACCACGTAACCTCCCTCTCCGAGGATCGGTTCCACCACAATGGCGGCAACTTCTTGCGGCGGCGCCGACGTCTTGAACAATTTTTCAATCGCTTCGACGCCTGCGCATGTTCGCCCTTTTCCGCCTGGGTCTGCCGCTATGGGGTAGGGATCCGGAAAGGGAACGTGACTCACGCCTGGCAGTAACGGGCCGAAGCCGTTTCTTTGGACTGCCTTGCTTGCCGTCAACGATAGCGAGCCCAACGTGCGACCATGAAAGGATCCCAAAAACGCAATGAAGCGGTGACGGCGCGTGTGGTAGCGCGCCAGCTTCATTGCGGCCTCGATAGCCTCCGTGCCAGAATTTCCAAAATACACTCGCTTTGGAAAATCGCCGGGCGCAATGGCCGCCAGCTTTTCCGCCAGTTGAGCCAGGAGAGGATAATAGAAATCCGTGCCCGACATGTGAATGAGCGTCTCGGCCTGACGCTGGATGACACGAACGATTTCGGGATGGCAATGCCCCGTTGCCACCACGGCGATACCCGCGGCAAAATCGAGAAATGTGTTGCCGTCCACGTCCTCGACCCACATCCCGCTGCCTCGTTTGGCCACCATGGGATAATCGCGCGCGTAAGAGGGCGAAACGAATCGGGCGTCCAGCTCGAGAATCTTCTGAGCTTCCGGACCGGGCAAAGCCGTTCTGATTAGGGGCCTGGGCATAATTACGGACGCCTTTCCTTCGGCGGGTGGAATCGGCACCACAGCCGTTGCGCGCTTTCGGCTCCGTGGAACCGCCGCACGCGAGGCAGCGAGACCGCGAATAAAATCTTTTCCCCCGCCAGGAGGAGCTTCATTTTCGCTTCCACCGCGTCCCCCCTTTGGTGTCTTCCAGCAAAATTCCGGCCTCAAGCAGCTCTTGCCGGATTCGGTCAGCGCGGGCGTAATCAGCTTGTCGCCGCGCCTGCTCACGTTCGCGAATGGAGTCTTCGATTTGCTCGTCGCTGAGGGTTCCGAGCTGCAATATCCCCTCACGGTTCCGTTCGGGCTCCAACGGCGGAGCGGCAACGTGCCGCTCCTGGAGATATCCGCCCTTTCGGAGTTTATCGTAATCATCATCTTTCAATACCGCAAAGATTTCCTCCCATCGTTCGAGCACATTTGCGAAGAACGCTTTATCCCCTTCGCGGAATTCTCCGCGGTCCATCGCCGTATTGGCGTCGCGAACCAGGTTGAACACGGCGGCAAGCGCCTCGGCAGTGTTGAGGTTGTCGTCAAGCGCGGCCTCGAATTCCGCGCGAGTCTCGTTTGCGTGTTTCGCCAGTTGCGGGTTTTCACCGGGTGAAAATTGTTCATGGCTGAGGCGGTAGAGAAAGTTTCGCAGCCGGTCCAGGGATTGCTCGGCCTGGCGCAATCCGTCAAAGGTGAAGTTTAATGGTTTTCGAAACGGCACGGAAGCCAGCAAATAGCGGATGGCAGTGGGTTTGTATCCTTTCGCCACAAGGTCACGCAAGGTATAAAAACTCCCAGCGGATTTGGACATCTTTTCGCCGTTCACAATCAAATGTTCCGAGTGCAGCCAATAGCGCGCAAAGGGCTTTCCCGTCGCTGACTCGCTTTGCGCAATCTCGTTCTCATGGTGCGGAAAGATTAGATCCGACCCTCCCGAATGAATGTCAAAGGTTTCTCCGAGATACTTCATCGCCATCACGGAGCACTCGATATGCCATCCGGGCCGCCCTCGCCCCAGCGGTGTGTCCCACGCCGGTTCGCCCGGCTTTGCTGTTTTCCAAAGGGCAAAGTCGCGGGCGCTGTCTTTTTCGTATTTATCCGCGTCCACTCGCGCCCCTACCCGCATGCCGGAGAAGTCAAGCTTCGAGAGCTTTCCATAATCTGAAAATTTCTGAACGCGGAAGTAATATGAACCTTCGCTGGCGTAGGCATAACCTTTTTCGATGAGCGTTTGGATAACTTTCACTATGTCAGGGATGTGGTCGGAGGCACGGACGACCAACTCAGGGGTTTCCAGATTGAGCAGCTCGCGGTCCGCCTGAAAGGCCTGGATATAACGGGTCGTGAACTCCCTCAGCGGCACTCCGGCGGCTTGGGAGTTGGCGATGGTCTTGTCGTCCACATCGGTCACATTCATCACGTGCAGGATTTGGTAACCGCGATATTTCAAGTGGCGGCGAAGAATATCCTGGAAAACGAAAGTGCGGAAGTTGCCGATGTGAGCGTAATCGTACACCGTGGGCCCACACGTGTACATTCTAACGCGCCCCGCCTCAAGGGGTTTGAATTCCTCTACCTTTCCACTAAGCGTATTGAAAAAGCTGAGGGGCATCAGATGGGTGTGGGTGACGAATGCAAAAAACTATTCTATCGGCCCCGCCCTAGCCCGTCAAGGAAGTCCGGGCGCCCTCACAGGGTCACAATTCCTCGGCGGAGGTCGCGTTCGATTCGACCTTGGGCAGGCAAATGCCAGGGTGTCAGCGACTGCCCGTCGTTGTTTTTTTCTGATCCATTCTTCGGCGCTTGGCGGCCCGAACAGAGTTGACCATGAGCATAGCGATGGTCAACGGGCCGACGCCCCCGGGAACGGGCGTGAAAGCCCCAGCCATTTCGCTCGCGTCTTCCGGCTGAACGTCCCCGACAAGCACGGAGCCCTTGGCTTCAAGTTGATGGAGCGGCACCGAAGACTGACGGTAAAGGCGACGAATTTCCTCCGGGGTGGTTAACCGGTTGATGCCGACGTCAATCACTGTGGCGTGGGGCTTGATGAACTCAGCCGTAACGAGCCCTGGCTGGCCGATCGCCGCAATCAAGATATCCGCTTGGCGGGCCAGCGGCGCCAATGCGCGCGTCCTGGAGTGGGCGATCGTGACCGTAGCGTGTTCGCGCAGCAGGAGAAGGGCAAGGGGCTTTCCCACGAGATTGCTGCGGCCAATAATAAGCGTTTGGGATCCTGCCATCGCTATCCCGCCGCGTCGAAGAATCTCCACGATACCTGCCGGCGTGCAAGGCACCAACCCTGGCCGGCCGCTCACGAGATAGCCCAAGTTGACCGGGTGAAGCCCATCCACATCTTTCGCCGGGTCCACCGCCTCCAGCACGGCCTGCGTGTCCACTTGAGGCGGCAAGGGGAGTTGAATCAGAATGCCATCTACAGAGTCCCGGCGGTTTAATTCGCCTACCCTTTTGATGAGGTCTTCCGTGCTGGCTTCGGAAGGCAATTCGATTTTTTCGCTGTACAAGCCCAGCGATTGGCAAGCCTTAACCTTATTGCGGACATATATGTGCGACGCCGGATTGTCGCCGACTAGGATGGCCGCAAGGCCGGGCGTGATTCCTGCCGCTTTCAACTCGCGGATTTCGACGGCCAGATCCGCAATAATTTCCTCCCGGATCTTGTTACCATCGAGAACGCGCGCTGCCATATCGAATGGCCTCCGAAACCTTGCCGAATGACTCAGTCTAGCATGGCTAACGAGCTTGCAGGTTATCCTGATCAAATGCTCAGCGGACACCCTCCCCTAAGGGCCAAGATAAGCTAAGGCGCTGAAGCTGCGGGATTCGTTTACGGCCTCAAGCCTACGCGCAACGAAGCGCCGCGCCCGCTCCGTGCTGAAACAAAGACCCTCAAAACTTGCCGCCCACCCGAACTCGAAGGGCGGATTGTGCTCTCGCGGCTTTCATTCGCGCTCAAACCAGACCCCGGATCCTCCCCCGCCCGGACAAAATGGAATCCCGCCTCCCGCTGCACCGGTCGCCACCTCCATAATCGCGACGATGCCTTCCCCATCGGCGCTTTGCGCCGCAACTCAATCTATCCGTGAGAAACGCAGGCTAAGCTGAGCAGCAAGGCTCAGCCGCCGTTCGAAGTCATTTCGACTGGAGGGGGAAGCAGCTCACGCTGACAGGGGGGGCGAAGACTCCTCAGATTCTTCTGTTTCTCCTTGCGGCTCCGCGTGAATGCTCACCTTTGAAATTTGCGGAAAGGCTCTCCGAAAGCGAAACTCAATTTGCTCGGTGATTTCGTGAACCATGCTGATGGGCAGTCCAGGCTCCATGGTGCAGTGTAACCGTACCAGCAGGTTGCCTCCCACGGAGTGCACCTCCACGGAATGGCAATCCACCAGACCAGGGTTTTTGCGGGCAATTTCCTTTAGCTTCTGCTCCATCCCCGCTTGATTGGACTCCGCGCGGCCCGCCGGCTCCACGCTCTTGACCAGAGGCTCGAGGTGAATGTTCACCCGCTCCACCCCGGCGATTTCGGCGCGAATCTGCTGCTCGAGTCGGGTGGCCTGTTGATGTGCCGCTTCCAGTTTTAAGTTCGGATCAACCTCGAGGTCGAGGTCAACGTGCACCCGGCCGTTCAGCTCGAAGGCGCTGACATTGTGAACCAGAAAATTTTCCCGGTGCGCAACTGAACGGAGCTGCTCGAGCAAGTCCCCCCGCGCCGGCTGCCGTGGACTGGCGCGAATGACCACGTCCGCGTTGGGGAACACTTCACGGATTTTGGCCTCTGCCAAATCCACGACCGACTGGGCATGTTCGAAAGGGATATTGCTCGCCAAAGTTAACCGAAGGTCAACAAAGAGCTGGTTCCCGCTCTGCCGAACACGGATACGGTCTCCGGTAAAAACCTCTTCCACGCTGGCGATGGCTCGGGCGATCGAGGCTTCAGCTCCCTCGGGTGCCGCGTCCACCAGCGTGTCCACGGTCTTTCGGCCGAGCCGCAGGCTAACGTTCACAATCATCGCCGCCACGACCAGGGCAGCAATCGGATCGGCTCGCCCCAGCCAGGGTATTTCCCAGCGGCCGGAGGCCCAAACCAGCACGAGCCCCAGCACGACCACTCCTGAACTATAGGCATCCGTCGAGAAATGCAAAGCGTCGGCTTCCAGGGCGGGGCTTTGGTGCTTTCGTGCCACGCGCGCGAGCGCGCGCGACCGAAACGCGCTGACCCAGATTGAAATCCCCATTACCGCAAATGCCCAAACCGAAGGCTGAACGCGCACCGGCTGGAAAAAGAGCCGCTCCAAGGATTCCGCGACAATCCACGCGCAGGTCAGCAGGAGCAGGGCCGTTTCGATGAACGCCGACAGCGACTCAATCTTGCCATGGCCGAAAGGATGCGAAGGGTCCGCCGGCTTATCTGCCAACCGGACGGAATAATAGGTCACGCCGGCCGCCACCCAGTCGAGTCCGGAGTGAGAGGCGTCCGACAGGATGCCCAGGCTCCCCGTCTCTAACCCCACCGCCAGCTTCATCAACATCAGCGCGCCCGCCGCTAGGATGGAGCGCATCGCGACGGCTTGCTTTTCCTGACTCGAGAGTCGCCCCGTCATCGCGTTCATTCGATCGTCGCCGGTCATGGCCTGACCTTTCCCAAACCTGTCCCTGACCGCTGGCTCGATAGCAGCCAGGATGCACGCCACCGCTCAGGTGCTACTTCCCTCCAGGTCCGCCAATGCGGCGCGAAGCTCTTGGGCTGTATGCGCGTTGCCTTGTTGGTAGGCCAACCCCACCCCCCGCGCTAGCACGCCTCGTGCCTCCTCGATGCGCCCGAGTCGCGCCAATAGGATGCCCGCCTGATAATAGGTGGCCAGGTACTGCGGCTGTTCCGCCAAGAGAATTTCAAAATGTCCCCACGATTCCTCGTCCTTTCCGGCCTGCACAAACTCCATAGCTAACGCATAGCGCAAAAACGGATCGCGTGGCCTTGCCGCTAGACTTTCCTTCAGTAGTTCAAGGCGACTCGGTTCCATCGTTTCGACCTAATGACGCTGAGATGGCTTCTGTGGTGAACGAGCTTGTCGCATCGTCTTCCAGTGTGCGGGATTCCGCGGCGCGAATCAATATGAGCGGAGCAAAACCCGGAGAATTGTCCCATATCTCAGGCGCGGGCGCTTGCCACACTTCGACCCCCAACGAACGGTTGAATTTTTTTACTCCGATTGTAACCGTGCAGGGGGAGCTCGTCGTGACAGCTCCAGGTTTTTTGGAAACCTCATGGGCCGGAGCGGGTTCCCCAATCCGTTGAAAAGGCTACGGAACGGTTAGGTTGCCGGAATAGTGAGCGAGTCAGGGCGCCATCCTGGCCCAAGCTACTGCCTGGGGCTCTGTTGGGGCGGGGCGGTGATTTTCTAAACGGCTGGCGCCCGCTGAGTTTCTATGGCGCGAAAAGCAAGCCACTGCCCACCGGAGCTCAAAAAAGGGACTTGCAAACCCTTCCACAACTGCCCCATTTGGGTGCGGGTCGGTTCAGGTCGCCAGGGTAGCAACGGCAGCCCCTCACGGTAAGCGGCAATCCACCCCGCCACCCGGTCAGCCGCGGTCGGCGGGGATGATGCACCCGGTGTCCCGACGTGTTAAAGATTTAAGGAGCGCAACCGCTGGGGGCGTGCCGTCAAGCCCTCGGCGGGAAAGGGCCGCCGCCTCCAAGCGCTGAGCCCGTTGCGGTAGATCAACGCTCAGCCCGCCAGCATCGGCTGATCGCCGCGCGACCCTTCGTAATTAACCCGCTCCGGCGGCTTGCCACTCTCGATGATGGTGGCATCTTCCGGATCGGTCGTGGAGGAAACATTTCTAAAGAGCTTTGACGTCTCGATAGGGGCGCTTGACAGTTCTTGGGGACGGGTGGTAAGCTTGCCCGTTCGCTAGCAAGCGTCAGGACTGTCAGAGGCGAGGCTAACCACTTCCAATGCATGGGATTCTGAGCGAGCTGGGGCGCTTGTTTGTGGGGGCGATACCGACCATCCTACTGCTCTATCTTCTTCTGTACATCCTTGAGCGGGTTCTGTTCAGGCCGCTGAACCGCGCCCTCCGGGCGCGTGAAGAGGCCACCAGCGGTGTGCTGAGCGAAGCGCGTAAACTGACCGCGGAAGCTGAGGAAAAACAACTCAACTACGAGCATTCGATCCGCAGCGCGCGGTTGGAGAGTTACCGCCAGCGCGAAGCCGCTCGGCAACAGTCGCTGGCAGAACGGCAAGAAATGCTGCGGCAGTCGCGGGCGCACGCGGAAGGTTCTCTCAAAGTGGCGCACTCCGAACTCTCGGCGGAGGTTGTCAAGCTCAAGGGCGAGCTAAAGAGCGTGCTTGATCGCCTGACGGAGCAAGTAGTGGCCACCATCCTCAACCCGCGCGACGCCGGTGGGTCGGCAGAGGAGCGTCGGCCATGAAGCCGGCTACGGGCGGCCTTTTGCTTTTTGGATGTTTTCAAGCGAGCGCATAGGTGCGGCGATGACAGTACTTCATGCTGGCTCCTTGGTTTTGTTGGCGGGCAGCCCAAGGGAGCAGATTTCTCATGAGTTGATCCTTAACATTGTCAATTTTCTGCTCCTAGTTATCGTGCTGGGATATCTGCTGCGCAAGCGGGCAGCGGCATTTTTTTCCGAGCGATCGGAGACGATACGTCGTCAGATCGAGGCCTCGCGTCGGGCGCTGGAGGAAGCAAAGTCCAAGCTCGCTGAGGCAACCGAGAAAGCGGCTCATTTGGAACAAGAAATTCAAAGTCTGCGGGTTGAGGCTCAGAGGGAGATGGAGCTCGAACGCGAGCGGTTTCTCCGGGAGACGGCTCAGGAGGCGGCTAGAATTCAACAACTCGCCGACGCACAGGTCGCAGCCGCGGTGCGTGCCGGCCAGGCTGAGTTGAGGGCTTTCGCCGCCGCAGATGTCATTGCGAAGGCCGAGCAAGCAATACGACGCCGCTTGGACCCTGGCGGTCAAAATCGTCTGGTTAGCTCTTTTCTAACGGAACTCCGCTCCAAGGCAAGGCTAAATTAGCGTCTGCTTCTCGAGCGTCACGGCGCTCAAAGGCAAAAAAGGTATTTAGCCTCGAGGGGATGAAGCATGTCTCTCGCCATCGCCGACCGATATGCCCGGGCTCTGGCTGACGTCGTCAGCAGGACCGGCCGTTACGCCGAGACACTCGGCGAACTCGAGGACTTTCACGCGGCTTACGCGGAGAGCGCCGACCTGCGCGAAGCTCTGGAAACGCCGGCCGTCTCTCCCGGCGACAAACAGAAAATCTTAAGGGCCATCCTCGTTCGTTTGGGGACCTCGGAAGCAACATCCAACTTTCTCCACATCCTGCTTTCACATTACCGAATAAGGCTGCTCGAAACCATCATCGCAGCGTTCCGGAAAGTGGTCCAGCAACGCCTGGGCATTGTGGCGGTGAAGCTCTACCACCCGGGAGAAATAAGTCCGGAGGAACGGCAGGCGATCGCGGATCGTTTTGAGGAACTAACCGGGAAAAAAGTTAGCCTCGAATTGCATCGTGACGAGACGCTGATCGGCGGTCTGCTCGCGCAAATCGGCAGCATCACGTATGATGGTTCAGTGAAAGGGAGTCTGGAGCGGTTGCGCGCGCGGTTCACGGCCGGCCGGGCGTAACGGCGGGGTTGCGCTCCAGGGCGCAATAGATGCGGAAACTTCCAAATGGCAGGAGCCATTTTTCACGTCTGTATCGCCGGTAATCTGTTGAGGAGATTCTGAAGAACATGCCTCAAATCAAAGCGGATGAAATCACCAAGATTATCCGGGAGCAGATTGACCACTTCGACCAAAGCGTGGCAGTCAGCGAGGTGGGATCGGTCATCTCCGTTGGCGATGGAGTAGCGCGCATTTACGGACTGGATAACGTCATGGCAGGCGAGCTGCTGGAGCTGCCGCATGAGGTGGCCGGGTTGGCGCTCAATCTGGAAGAAGACCAGGTCAGTGCTGTACTGCTGGGAGACTATACGAAGATTGAAGAGGGCGACGTCGTCAAGCGGACCCAGCGAATCATGTCCGTTCCGGTGGGTCCGGCTTTGGTGGGGCGCGTGGTGGATGCCCTGGGACGTCCGACCGACGGCAAGGGGCCTATTGTCACTCCTGAGTTCAATCCCATCGAGCGGCTGGCGCCGGGCGTGGTGGATCGGATGCCGGTGCGCGAGCCTCTTCAAACCGGCATTAAGGCCATTGACGCCATGATTCCGATTGGGCGGGGACAACGCGAGCTGATCATCGGCGACCGGCAGACGGGCAAGACGGCCATCGCCATTGACACCATCATCAACCAGCGTGGCGCAGAAGTGGTGTGCATTTACGTCGCGGTGGGGCAAAAGCGCTCGACCATCGCCCAGGTCGTCAAGACGCTGGAGGAATATGGCGCGATGGACTACAGCATTGTCGTCGAGGCCAGTTCGACCGATCCCGCTCCGATGCAATATCTGGCGCCTTATTCCGGGTGCGCCATGGGAGAATATTTCCGCGACCACGGCCAACACGCCCTGTGCATCTACGACGATCTTTCGAAGCACGCCGTCGCTTACCGGGAGATTTCGCTCCTGCTGCGCAGGCCACCCGGGCGTGAAGCTTACCCCGGCGACGTTTTTTATCTCCATTCGCGGTTGCTCGAACGCGCCGCCAAGCTGAACAAAGACCTGGGCGGCGGATCGCTGACGGCGCTGCCGATCATCGAGACGCAGGCAGGTGACGTTTCCGCCTACATTCCCACCAACGTCATTTCGATTACGGACGGGCAAATCTATCTGGAGTCCGACCTGTTCAATAGCGGTATTCGTCCGGCCATTAACGCCGGCATTTCCGTTTCGCGGGTGGGCGGCAACGCGCAGATCAAAGCCATGAAACAGGTAGCCGGCACGCTGCGTCTGGAGATGGCTCAATACCGAGAATTGGCGGCTTTCGCGCAATTCGGCAGCGACCTCGACAAGGCGACGCAGGCGCAATTAAACCGTGGCTTGCGGCTCACGGAAATTCTGAAGCAGGACCAGTACGCGCCGCTGCCCGTGGACAAACAAGTCATCGCCATCTACGCGGGCACGCGCGGCTATCTGGACGATCTCGAGGTTGGGGAGTGTTGCGCCTTCGAAAAGGGCCTTTATGAGTTTCTCGACGCCTCTTGGCCGGGGCTGGGCCGGAAGATTCTCGAACGGCGGGAACTGGACGTGCCCACGCAGGCGGAGGTTGATAAGGCGCTCGCCGAGTACAAGGCCAAATACCTCGCCGACCGCCAGGCCGCCCGCAGCGCGGCATAGGTGAGACGGTGCCGACCTTTCAGGACATTCGACGCAGGCTTCGCTCCGTTCGGACCACGCGACAGTTGACGCGAGCGATGAAAGTGGTGGCTGCCTCGCGGCTGCGACGTGCTCAGGAACGCATCTTCGGCGCCCGACCTTACGCCCGCGAGATGATGGCGCTGATGGAGAGCGTGGCCGCCCACACTCCCGAGCCTTACCACCCACTGTTGGAACAGCGGCCGGTAAAAAAAACGCTGCTCGTCGTGGTGACGGCCGACCGTGGATTATGTGGCGCTTTCAATGCCAACCTCATCCGGGCTGCCGAGTCCTACGTGGGCCAGCACCCTGACCTGGATGTCTCCTTGCTGGCTTTAGGCCGCAAAGGGCGTGACGCCTTTCGCCGCCGGGGGATGAATTTGGCTGGAGAGCGCGTTAACCTATTTCGCAACCTGGATTTCAGCCATGCCCAGGAAATTGCGCGTGAGCTGACGGAAAGTTACACGCGCCGGTCAGTGGATGCCGTGGATGTGATCTACAACGAGTTCAAGTCCATTCTCACCCAGCGAGTGCGGATCGAGCGATTTCTCCCCATCGCGCCCCTGAGATCCCAGGCGGGCGAGCTGATGGTGGACTACATTTATGAGCAGCCGCCGCGGGAACTTTTCCGCGCGCTCGCGCCCCGCTACGTGGAGATTGAAGTGTATCGGACGCTGCTCGAATCCCAGGCCGCCGAGCATGCAGCCCGCATGACCGCTATGGATGCGGCGACCAACAACGCCGACGAACTTATCGATTCGCTGACGCTGACCTTAAACCGCCTGCGCCAAGCGGCGATTACCAAGGAGATCATCGAGGTCGTGAGCGGAGCCGACGCGCTGCGGTGAGCGGCTCGGCAGGCCCGGCAACCCGCCGCGCCGCCAGGAGGAATATGGAAGCGGAAAACATTGGCAAGGTGGTGGAGATCATCGGACCGGTGGTCGTGGTTTCGTTTGAAGGCGCGGAGCTGCCGCCCATCTACAACGCCCTGCGCATTGTTTCCGACGGTTTCCAAGTGCCGAGGCCAATCAATGTGATCGTGGAAATTGAGCAACACCTCGGCGAAGGCCGCGTGAAAGGCGTGGCCATGGAGCCGACCGAGGGCATGGTGCGCGGCATGAAGGCGATCGATCTCGGAGGCCCAATCACGGTTCCGGTCGGCAAGCCGACGCTCGGACGGGTGTTGAACGTTATTGGCGAGCCGGTGGACAAGCTGGGGCCCATCAACGCCGAAACACGTTTTCCGATTCACCGCCACGCCCCCTCGCTGGAAGACCAGAACACCAATTTGGAAATGTTCGAGACGGGCCTGAAGGTGGTGGATTTGCTTGAGCCATATTTGAAAGGCGGGAAGACGGGACTCTTCGGCGGCGCGGGCGTGGGGAAAACGGTCATCATCATGGAGATGATCAACAACGTGGCCATGAAGCACGGCGGCGTTTCCGTCTTCTCCGGCGTCGGCGAGCGCACCCGCGAGGGCAACGATTTGTGGCTGGAGTTTCAGGAGTCCGGCGTCATTGTGCCAGGTAATCCGGATAAATCGAAAGCTGCGCTCATCTACGGCCAGATGACCGAGCCGCCCGGCGCCCGCCTTCGCGTGGGGTTGACCGGACTGACGGTGGCGGAGTATTTCCGCGACGTCGGTGGGCAGGACGTACTGCTCTTTATTGATAACATCTTTCGCTTTACGCAGGCGGGTTCGGAAGTCTCTGCCTTGCTCGGGCGCATGCCCTCAGCCGTCGGCTATCAGCCGAACCTGTCCACCGAGATGGGCGAGCTTCAGGAAAGAATCACTTCCACGAAGAAAGGTTCCATAACCTCCGTGCAGGCGATTTATGTGCCCGCGGACGACCTGACGGACCCCGCGCCGGCTACGGCCTTCTCGCACCTCGATGCGACGACCGTGCTCTCGCGCCAGCTCGTCGAAATCGGCATTTACCCGGCCGTGGATCCCCTCGCTTCCACCTCACGCATTCTCGATCCGCGCATTGTGGGGCCGGAACATTACAACGTGGCGCGAGCCGTCAAGGCCATCTTGCAAAAATACAAGGATTTGCAGGATATCATTGCCATCCTGGGCATTGACGAGCTTTCCGAAGAAGACAAATTGACGGTGGCCCGGGCTCGCAAGATTCAGCGTTTTCTCTCTCAGCCGTTTTTTGTGGCGCAGCAATTCACCGGGCTCGAAGGCCGCTACGTCAAGTTGGAAGATACGATTCGCGGGTTCAAAGAGCTGGTCGAGGGCAAGCACGACGATGTCCCCGAGCAAGCCTTCTATATGGTGGGAACGCTCGACGAAGCCCTCGAAAAGGCTAAAAAGTTAAAAGCAGCTTGACGTTATTTTATGACTGAAGCTCTCCCAACCGAAATTGAGCTGGCTGTTGTCACCCCGGACCGTCAGGTGGCCCGCGAGCGCGTGAAATCGGTCACCATTCCCGGCAAGAGCGGTTATCTGGGAGTTCTGCCGGGACACGCTCCGCTGCTGACAGAACTCAGCCCCGGCACGCTCAGCTATTCCGAAACATCGAAAACCGTTTTCCTTGCGGTGACCTGGGGTTTTGCGGAAGTTCTACCCGGACACGTCATCGTGTTGGCAAACACTGCCGAGCGTCCTGAGGAGATTGATTTGGCGCGGGCCGAACGCGCCAAGCAGCGGGCGGAAGAACGGCTTAAAAACCTTTCCGATCCTGAGCTGGATCAGGAACGCGCCAGAGAAGCCCTCCGCCGCGCTATCGCCCGAATTGAAACCGCCCGCCACGCGAAATCCGTCTGAATCTTATCTCGTTTGCCCTCCGCACCGCGCGAGCGCCGTCAGCGTATCCGAACTGAAACTGAAAGGCGGGACGGCGTGAGACCGGTCTCTCGATCGGTCCCACGCCGGGGTGTCGTCGGGTGGGGGGGAACTCCCTAAATGTCGGTTCGCCAGCCGATTCGAGGCGGGCGAAAAGTCGGTTAACTGCAACCCGAGAGCGTCAAAATCAAGGTCTTGTCGGTCGTCTGGTCCACGCTGCTCCCAGGCGTCACATTGACTGCGTCGCTCGATGCCGACCCGCCGGTGGGCGAAGTACAGGTGGAGAGCGAATCGGACCCGTTGGCCAAGCCGTTGATGGTGTAGGTGGCCGAATCGGTGGAGCTCGGCGAGGCAACGGTGTTTCCGGAGCTGCTGCTATACGCTCCAACGGCCGCCGCGCTGGCCGGAACGGTAATCGAATAAGCCACGCAGTCTTCTGAAGCCGAGGCGCAACTGCTCGTCGGGGTGGCAAGGGTCGTATAAACCGGCGGCTGGGAGTCCGACACGCTGCCCGCCGGCGTTGAAGCATCCATCAGCACCGGTACGGTGACGCTCACGGTCGTGCTGCCATTGGTCACGGACATAAGGGGGGAAAGCAGCACATCGCCCGCAAACGCGGCGGCCGAGCCGTCCGACGTTTGAATTTGGCCGGCAATCGTGGCGCCAGTAGCCGTGCCGGCCTTCGTCGTTTCCGGGAACAAGGGAATGCTGCCGGTGCCGCCGCCGACGGGCACGCCGAACACCACGCTGGGATTGTAGTACGTGGTGGTCGTCAGTGCCGTAACCGTTTGCGTCGTGGTGCCGGCCACGACCACGTCATAGCCTGCGTCGCCCGTTGGCACAGCCGGGACCGGGCAGAACGCGAAGGTTCCATCCGAATTCGTCACCCCTCCGAGGACAACTTGATCGGTGGCCGGGGTGGTGCTGACGTTCACATTCGGCAGCTCAAGGAGGACGGTAGCATTGGGAACGCCCATGCCCGGATTGGGAGAGCCTGCTCCTTCCACGACTTTCCCGCTGATCGTACTGCTGCCGTTCAAGGAGAGCTCGGCGGCGTGTAGCACCGGCATTAGCCGGTACTGTCCGTTGCCCTCTGGCACGATAGACGAGCACCCATCAATGTCTATGTTGAAATCAACGCTCTCGCCGGCGGAAACTGTCAGCCCTCCGCTCGTGATCTGCGAGGATGGGATCTTAATGCCCGTCTGAACTTCACTGGGGAGTTGAAGCTCGGAAAAGGCGCCACTCTGCGACTCCACGCAGTTCCAGCCCGTGCTGTTCTGGCACAGGTTCGAGCCGGGCGTTGCGGCGCCGGAGGCTGGAGTGTTGCTCAGCAGATATAGCCGGATTTGCTGATACTTTCCCGGCGGCAGAGCTTCCGTGCCGAGCTGAAAGAGTGTGCCGCAGAATCCCGGCGTGTCGCTGGGGTTCAGCGCCATCAGGTCCACCTGCTTCGGGGCGCTGCTCAGATCCACCAGCGTCTGCCACCCCGAATCGCTGGAGCTGGCGTCCGCGCTAATGTTCGCCGTGACCTTCGTAACCGTTACGTAAATATGTTGGTACCCTCCGGAACATGTGGGGGGGTCACTCAGATAGGTGTTCACGGTGCTGGTCGTCGAAGTGGAGGACGTGGAGCTACCGCTCCCGCAATTCACCAGCGCAATGACCGTTATTAACGCCCCCAAAAGAAACCCAAGACCTCTGTAACCGCCCAAACGCAGCTTCCTCATTGTTTGTGTTCTCCTTCCCTCCCTCCGACCTTCTGTCCTAAGCCTCACACGCCTCGCCGCCCGGAGCAATTCGGTTTGTTTTGAACGGCCCTAAAAGGCAACAATTACCACGATGCCAACATATTAGATAGCAACCGCATGTGTCAACAGTACCTTGGTACCAAGGCCCACAAGCCTACAAGGTGGTCATCCCCTTGGCGCCCTTGATTCCGACATTGGATTGGCGATCGTTCCATCACGTGCGTTTCCACTCCTTAAAAACAAAGTTGCGGCCTACGCGGGCGTATGCTCAGTTCTCCATGCCCGGGCGATGCCGCAAAGCGACCGGCGTGGGCGTTTGGGCCCGGGTCGGCTCCGGGCTGGCAGCGGTGACGCCAGGATTGGTGGCCACAGCATTTGATGACGCAACCGATGACGGATTATTGGCTGCCAATTCCGGGCGTTTGTACTTTGGGGCGCTCACATAGCCGCGAATTTCATTTTTGAAAATTCCATTGATTACGAGTTGCACCGGCCGCTGGCTGCCCTCAGGGTAGAAGAGCACCGGCGAGTAGAGATTCACGTGCTTCTGCGTCAGTTCCCGGTCATTCACGATCAACTGCAGGTTGGCAAACTGGTGCTTGACGTTGGCCTTGCGCAATTTCAGGCTGATGGGCCCCTCGCGCTGGAAAATCTTGGACTTGCCGACGTCAAATTCGTAATAGTTGCGCAAGCCCAGCTTTTCAAGCGCCACCAGCTCGGCATGATTCTTGGCGATCTTCCCGTTAAGCTGGTTGGCGGTTGAGTTGAGATTGCCTTGAAGTGCTTCCCGAGTTTCGTTCAGATCTCTTTGTGTCTCGGCAATTTCTCTTTGGTGTTCGGCAAGCTCAGCCTCGACTTTTTTCCAGGGGGTCTCCGCCGGCCGCGGGTGATAGTACCGAACGATGGGCCGGCGCGCTACCACCATAGGACGGCGCGGGCTCGCCACAATTTTATTCGTCGCGGCTTGCGTTTTGAGCGATTCGAGCTTCTGATCCAACGCCTGGATTTGGTTCTCGGTCTGCGCTAGCTGCGCGTTGGCCTGGCGGTTCTCTGACGATAGTTGAGCCACCGAGCCGTGCTCGGCTATCGCGTAACCCAGACTGATTACGATCAAACAGATCAGCGCGATAACCGCAATTTGGAGCCCTCGATTCGAGGGTTGCGCCGAATACGGAATCTTCTCGTCTTCCATGGTCTTAACCTCTTAACCGCTCTTCTCTTCGCGCCAGGTAATCCTGGCGTACTATAGCAGAGCACGCCACATGCCAACTTCGTCGGTTTGTAATCTATTGATTTTAAGCCTCATGGTGCATCGTCGAGGGGAGCCGTCAGCTCAATCGCATGGGCATCGCTTCCACCGATGGTAAAAATTTCCCAGTTGAGAGTTGCGTCCGCCATCCGGCGCCGCGCTTCCTTCATTCCGCGGTCGAAATTCCTGGATTGGGCGGTTCGGCGAAAGAGAACCCGGCCTTGCGCATGAACCAGTAATCGTATCCGGCCAAGGCCGCCAACGCCACGGCGATCGCTAAAAGTGCTCCCCACAATCCGGCGGAACCTCCCTTCTCGACCGGATGAGGAGAAGATGTCGAGGGCGGCGAAGCTTCGCGGATCGGAATGTTCGAGACCGCCTCCGGCTGCGCGTTTTCCATGGTGTGATTCCGAAATAAAACGGACCCTGCCTCGTTGCCCTTGATCATTGCGTTTCCTCCCGGGTTTTACGGTCTGCCGCCTGCCTGGACGGCATCTTCCATTCAAATGGGATGCTTTTTGTCACCCTCGGAAGGGGGGCAATCGCTCGGCCGAAGCTTGTTGGAAACGTCTAACGGCCTTCGCCTTCTATAAGATAAAGACGTGAGGCGCTGATCCTTCTACGCCGCGGGGCAGCGAAGTTTTTACTCTGCTCAGGGAAAGATTGACGCCTGGAGCCCGCGATTGGAAAAGCGAAAAATTTGCGCGGCGGTACCGAACTGAAAGCAGTTATTGAGAACCGGGGATCGAAACTGCGTGTCCTTCATGGACCGCACGGTAAATCGCTTCCATCACTGTGACATCCCGCAGACCCTCGTATCCGTTGGGCTCCGGTTCACGCTGGTGGCGAATGCAGTTGGCAAATTGGTCCAACTCAAGCGCAAATTCATCCATGATCTTGAACCGTTTCTCGAACCATCGCCCGCCTATGGCGCCGAACAGCCGGCGTTCCTGGTTATAAGCATAAGCCGGGTCGAGCGCCGCCCATCCCTTCTCGCCGTGAACCTGAATAAACGACGCTGGTGCCGCGCCAAAGCTGGAGCTCCCTTGAACCACCAATCCGTTGGGAAACAGCAACTCGAACGCAATGCTCTCCTCGACTTCCGCAAACCGGTCGGGATCGGAGCTCCAGGCGTAAGCCCGCCCCTCCGTGGGTTCAGTGCCTGCCAGCCAACGGCTGGTATTCACGCAATATACGCCCAAGTCCACCAGTGATCCGCCGCCTGCCGCCTCCCGGCTCAAATGCCAGGCTGCTGCCGTTCCCCCTTTCGGCAGCATGATGGTAAACGACGTGTGAATGATTTTCAGGCGCCCAAGCTGCCCGCTGGCGACAAGCTTTTTAAGCGCCCGCCCTCCCGGCTCAAGGTATTTGCGATAAGCAATCATGAGGCGAACCTTAGATGCCTGGCAAGCTTCGATCATTCGCTGGCAATCGCCCACGGTGGTCGCCATGGGCTTTTCGCAGAGCACATGCTTACCGGCCTCAGCCGCCTGAATCGTAAAATTGGAGTGGGTGGAATTGCTGCTGGTGACAAAGACCGCCTCTACGCCCGGATGCTTGAGGCACCGGCCGTAGTCCTCGTAAGTGTAATAGTCACTCGCCCGGAACTTATGGGCCAACCTGGCGGCCTTTTTTTTGTCGCCGCTGACCAAAGCCACCAGCCGGGCCCGACGACAATGGCGAAAAGCCGGGAGCACGGCGCGCGTCGCAATCCCCCCAAGCCCGACCACGGCGTAGCCAACCCTGTTCGTCACCGCCATGCGAGTTTTCCCTCCCGCCGAGAACAACATTTTGGGGTGCTCTGCATGATCCTCAGCCTCCGGCGCCGCGCAAAGCGCGTCGCGTTATCAGCACGTTATTCGACAATTGAAAATTCAAGTTTATTACTCACCCGGTCTATACGGTCCAGGCGAACTCGGACCCGTTCCCCCAAGCGGAAGGCTCGCTTTGAATCCCGGCTGACCATGGCCAGCAAACTTTCCCGATACACGTACCGGCCTTCCAGCCTGTCCAACGGGACAAAGCCTTCGACGAACAGATCCGTCAATTCCACGAAGAAGCCTTGCTTGATCAAGGAAATGATCAGGGCGTCGAACTCCTCGCCCATTCGCGCGGCCATAAATCCGGCCTTCTTGAGTTCCAGCAATTCTCGCTCGGCTTCCTGGGCGCGTCGTTCTGCCTCTGAGGTTTCAAGCCCCAGAGCCTGGAGCTCTGCGGGGCTGATGGGAGACAGGGGCGTCTGGCGTGGTGCGGAGCCCCGGGTACCGGCCGGCGCCGCATGGGGTCGAAATCGCGCTCGCCCTCCCTTTTGCTCCAGCACGGCCTTCAGAATTCGGTGGACGATCAGATCGGGATAGCGGCGGATCGGAGAGGTGAAGTGCGTATAAGTCGGAGCGGCCAGGGCGAAGTGACCGAGGTTTTCCTCTGAATACCTTGCCTGTTTGAGTGAGCGCAACATGAGGTAAGAGAGAAT
>JAJYNF010000254.1 GCA_021786455.1 Acidobacteriota bacterium | reverse complement strand
TCACCGGTCATCGGTTCTTCTGGAGCGATTCTCTTCGGCGCACTCACCGCAGGAAACCCAGGCGCGAGCGGCTTGTATCTTTGGACCTCGCAAGGTGTCGAAACAGTTCCCTTGCCTGCCGGTTTCACGCTCGGCTCGGGCGAATTACTCCAGCCGGTATTTCAAAGTGAGAATGAATCCGTTTGGCTGCCGAATGACGAGTCGGTCCGCTGGGCGGATGACCAATTGTTTCGCGCTTTGGCGATTCGCAGTTTCCAGCAGTTGAATTTTCCTCCCGATCCGACGGCGTCCGTTCAAGTCTTGGCGCCATCCCTCGACGAGAAGCCGGTTCAAATGCTCCTGGTTATCCTCAAGGGAACTGGGGCGCAAACGATGGCCCTTCAAGGCGATCCGACTGCGCCGGTTATGGCGCGGCTGGGGGCTGGCGCGCCGACCGCTCTCCCGCTCAACGGCGTGGAGAGCGCAATCACCGGCGCGCTGGGTGGAAACATCGTCATCGGCTCAGCCGCCGCCGCCAGCCCAAATGATTTAGCCTTCTACTGCTTCTGCAACGGTAGGGTGAATCGCTTGACGCAACCGGCGGACTTTGCCCAAGTCAGCATTCAGTCCTCTGGACCAACCATCCACTTTTTGACGAGCGACGGGCAGCACACCGTGGCTTTCATCGCACCCACGCCCGGTCAGTCAGGTTCGAACGCGATTTTCGTCACCTCGCTGCCGTGATACAGCGCCTCAATCGGACATCTCTCCTCCGGCCACACGGATCACGGCATCTCCGCGGGTCCTCGGCGCAGGAGGGATTTGCTTAAGAGGCGCCTTCCGATAAGAAAGCGCGCGCGCGTATCCGTTCACACTGTGAGCTTCCACGGCGCGCGGTAATTGCGGACCGTGAACTTTTCAGCTTTCTCGCTGCCGGAGAGCAACCGTTGATTTTCAACGTCCCAGACGATTCTTTCCTGGCTTCGATATGCGACGTTCCCGAGGAGGCACGCGGCGGTCGAGCGCTCGCCGATGGCGATATCGCTGATCGGCCGTTTGCGCGACTTGACGCAATCGAGAAAATTTCGCACGTGGTCGAAGTGCGACCGGTTGACCGAGGGCATTTTCATCGCTGCCGTGCGCTCCACTCGACGGCCCGTTCCGCCTTCGACGCGAGTTTCCGGAATCACTTCGAATCCGCTGCGGTCTATGAAAAGTGTCGCGTCGGTGCCGTGGAATTCCATGCCGTAGCTTTTCCCATACATCGAATTGGCGTTGTCCCAACGGTTCTCATAGACACAAACGAAGTCGGGATTTTTGTACTCATAGGTGACTTGCAGCGTGTCCGGTGTCTGGGCATTATCCTGGATGTAATACTTCCCGCCTTGCCCGGTGATGACGCTCGGCCCGTCCACCTTCATCGCCCACTGGACGATATCTATCAAGTGGACGCCCCAATCCGTCATGAAGCCGCCCGCGTAATCCCAGAAATACCGGAACGTTGACCAGCGCGGCGGAATGTGAGGATCGGGCCCGAACCGGTTCCAATTGAACGGAACCTTCGGCGCCGGCCCCAGCCACATGTCCCAATCAAGGTCCGCCGGCGGGTCCGAATCCGCTGGGTGGCCGATGCCCTTTGGATATTCGTTGGCGTAATTCCAAGTGCGCACAAAGCTGACCTTGCCGATAAAGCCGTCCTGAATCAGTTCGACCGCCTTTTGAAAATGAATCCCAGAGCGCTGTTGCGTTCCCACCTGAACCACGCGGTTGTATTTGCGCGCGGCTTCCACCATCAAAAGGCCCTCGTCAATCGTGTGGCTGATGGGCTTTTCAACGTAAACGTCCTTGCCCGCCTTGCACGCTTCCACCATCACCAGCGGGTGCCAGTGGTCGGGCGTGCCGATTATGATGACGTCAATGTCCTTGCGGTCGAGCACTTGGCGAAAGTCGGTATAGCTTTGCGCCTTGCTGCCCGCCGCCTTCATCGCTTTCTGGAGATTGGGCTGATACACGTCGCAGACGGCCACAACTTCTCCGTCCGGCTGCCGGGCGAAGTCCCCAAAATCGTAAGACCCTTGCTGCCCGGTTCCGATGGCCCCTGCTCGCACCCGATCGCTCGGCGGCACAGCCCGTGCTGAGCCGGGGCGCGTCAGCCCCAGGCCTGCCGCCATCGTTCCAGCAGCGGCCTTGGTGAGAAAATTACGTCGGTTGAAGCCCTCGCTCATGTTCGTTATCACTCCTTTCACTGATTTGCTTTCCTCGTCGTTCTACCACTTTCGCCCGCAAATGAAAAGCGCGCGCTCCGCCACGAGATAAGCCTGGCCGCGCGTAGAGAGCGTCACGTATGCGCCAACAAACCCAACAAGCCCTCCAAGGTCCTACGGCTCGGCAATTTGAAGAAGCTGAATCGCTTTTGCGGACTGGTGCTGCTGGATGGCGATTTCCGCCTCGGCGACAGGGATATCAACATCGTTGACGAACGTGTCCTTGGGGTACTTTTTGACCGCCTCATCGGCGAGGTTCTGCGCCGCGGCCGAACATCGCACGACAGCCAGCGTGACCACCGAACTTTGAAAAGGCTGCCGGCTGCGGGAAGCGCCCGGCGCCCACGCCACGTCGTTCTGAGCCACTTGCGCCTCGCCCAATTCCGTCCCAATGGACGCCGATTTGGCAATATCCATGTGTATTGCACGGCTCGGAGCATCAGCAAGGCTTCTCGATTGCGATTCTCGGAACGAGCTCGAAGACTTCGGTTGTGATAGTATTTTTTACTTTAGAGGGAATGTTTCAAGAGCACCAGCCATGGCGTCCAAAGGAAGCGGCTCCGGAACAAGGAACTTTGCTGTCAACCGTCAAGCACAGCATTATTACCATTTGCTTGAAAAGTTTGAAGCCGGGATTGAGCTTACGGGGACCGAGGTCAAATCCATTCGGGCGGGCAAAGCCAGTCTGAAAGACAGCTACGCGGCCGTCCGGCGAAATGAAGCGTGGTTGGTGGACTGCCACATCAGCACATACCTAGCGGGCAGTTATCTGAATCATGAACCTCTACGCGAACGCAGGTTGCTCTTGCACCGCGAAGAGCTCGACAAACTGGCCGCCAAGACGCAGGAAAAAGGTTTGACGCTCATCCCCTTGCGCCTTTATTCCAAAGGGAATCGGGTCAAGGTAGAGCTCGCCCTGGCCAAGGGCAAGAAATTGTACGACCACCGCGAGGCGGCGCGTCGCCGCGCCATAGATCGGGAAACTGAGCAGGCGATTCGAGCCCATCGGCGTCACCAAACTTAAAGTTTCAACATGCGACAACTTTCTCAGTAAGGAGCGCGTACTGTGCAGATTGAATTTCGAAGTGAGCCATTAGATTCGCTGACGTGCGAGGTCCTAGTCGCGTATGTTTTTGAGGGGCCGGGCCTCACGGAAGAACTGTCTGGCGGGTGGCCAAAGGAGGTTACGGAGCTGCTTGCCCGACTCCACAGCGCCGGGGAGATAAAGGGTAAACAGTTCGAGTGTACGCTAATTCATAACCCCATAGGACTCAAGGCTAAACGACTTTTGGTGGTTGGGGGCGGCGACGCAAAAAGTTTTAATGACGTGCATCTGCGCCGGATGGCGGGTGCCGCGGTTCGTTACGCCCGCGCTCGGCGACTCCGTCAGGTTGCTTGGCCCTTGGCGCCTGTTGGCCGGCAGCCTCAAAACCAATCCCCAGAATCAGTTCAAGCTGTGGTCGAGGGTGCAATTTTGGCGGATTACGATGCGGACTCCTATTCCACGGAGCGCAAAAAAGACGAACGGGGCATGGATCAGTTGCTGCTGGCCACCGCGGGCCGCGAACCTACCGAGCAAGAGGAAGCCGGAGCGCATCGGGGACGTGTCATCGCGGAGGCTCAGAATTTTGTACGAGACTTGGTGAACGAACCCTCCAATATTCTTACGCCTCGTGAGCTTGGCCGGCGCGCCCTGCAGCCG